>JAISPY010000141.1 GCA_031274565.1 Treponema sp. | reverse complement strand
GTTTCCTGTTGAGCCTCCTTCATTTGTTGGCGGTTCTCCATGAGCGCCGCCCAGACCTGCTCGAAATTTAATCCCATTTGCGGTTGTATTAGTTCCGCCATGTGCTCCTCCTTCCCAGTTTTACCGTAAAATAATGCGTATGAGAGCTCTAGTCAAGTCATAATCCATGAACCATGGTCATGATGGGTTTTTGCATGACCAGGCTGAGAATCCGGTGCGATCCCAGTCCTCCTGCTCCATGATACCCGGTATCCCCCGTGCCGGCTCCTTATGCAAGACCGCAGCCCTCACCAACTGCGGATCTGTCGCGGTTCCTCTATCCTAACCGTATCCCCCGATTGCTCTATCACGTACAAACCCGCTCCTAAGGCCGCCTGCCTCACCGCTTCAGGCATAATCGCCCCTGCTATGGCTCCCAGGATCTCCCGGTGGTCTCCCCGCTTGTCTTTATGGCTCCTCAGAAACTCAAGGCGCTTGATGTGTTCCATCACATCTTTTTCACTGGGTTTTGTTTTCACTTCCACCCCGATGCTATAGGCGTCATTCTCCAGCAGTATATCAAACTCCGCAGCTACACGGCCGGTTTCAGGATTATAGAACTTGCGTTCTTTGGCTATATCGTCAAACTGATAGCGCAAGGCATTGAACTTCTGGACGATATTGGGAATGACCAGATGCTCAGCAAGCTCACCGAAGCGGTTATTCAAATACCCCATACTTTTTTGAAGTTCCTTTATTTGCCGGTCGGTCTCCTGTTGAGCCGCCTTTATTTGCCGGTCGGTCTCCTTCATTTGCCGGTCGGTCTCCTTCATTTGCCGGTCGGTCTCCTTCATTTGCCGGTCGGTCTCCTTCATTTGTTGGCGGTTCTCCATAAGCGCCGCCCAGACCTGCTCGAAATTTAATCCCATTTGCGGTTGTATTATTTCCGCCATATTGTCCTCCTTCCCAAGGGTATTATCCGCTTATCCCCCCATTCTATCCGCTTCCCCTGCCTCCCTCAAGCATCACTACGCCCAGGGCGGCGGTTTGATGCTGCTCGATTTTTAAAATGGACCTGGCTGATCCCTGCTTCCTGTTTCGTTCTCTCTGGCTTCAGCATCGGATCTGGTAAAGGTAACCATTCTTCTTGGGAATTTTATTAGTAAAGTTTCACCCGCAAGTGCAATTTCATACGTACTACCCCCATAGGTAAGCGCATAACCAGGACCGATGGCTAAAAGTGACCAAGATGCACTATTGGTTTCTGCTCGATCATCTCTTGTAACCATACTAGCAAGCATATCATCGGTAAAAATAAGTTGGTGGTTTATGGTTATAGGAGCATCTATAGGATCATCTAAATAAGCAGCATGCCAAATTCCTATTAAATCTTCTTTATGTATGACCTTTTCATTAAACCACCTGTTTCGATTGGCTTTAATGGCCTGATTATCGATCCTTGCCAGTTCAACCCCTTTTTTGAGCATTTTTCTACAAAAACTTGCCCAGTCCACATGCGGATCAAGCTCTTTCCAGGCCACATACAGTTGTTTTCTTTCTTCTTCGGTAAGCCTTACCTGTAATCTATCTGGCGCCATACCAGTATCTTTCATATTTTTCTCCTTAAAATTACAAAAGAACCTCATGTAATTTGAGCTGGTTCCAAAATCTGACATTTTGGAATTGCCCTATTTGTAGTATACTGTACTTATATGAGCATACTATACTGCAAATGAGGGACATACAATGAACTATCCGAGAACCCTTCGTTTAGCTGAAAAATCAGAAACGGATATGCTTGCAGTACTTCCTGATTCTGAAACACCATCCCTTACCCCTGCTTTATCCTTTCGATGATGCTGACATCAAAAAGCAGTTCCCGTTTGACCTTACAGGCGGAATTTTTCTGCTCGATCATCTGCAGCAGATTTTCCAGGGCAGCGTTGCCTATTTCCGCTACCGGCTGGGAAATTACCGATAGGGGATACTTGAGATAATCAAACCACCGGTTGTCATCAAAGGTAATTATTTTCAGTTTTTTCTGTATATCGGCGCTGAGGGTGTCAAAGACCTCTATGAGTTCATAACAGAGGGTAGAGGTCGCGCAGACCAGGCCGTCAAAGCCCTCATCGAGAATAAACTGTTTGATGAGCGGGAAGGAGTTTCCCCCATTGTACTTCAAATCAAGTACCTGGGGAATGAAAGTCTGGTCGAACTCAAGCATGGCGGATTTATACCCTTGGGTACGCTGCCTGATGGTATAAACCGGATCGGAATAGCCGATAAACCCGATGTTTTTACATCCCTTTTCAAGCATACACCGGGTTCCAAGATAGCTGCTGCGGAAATTGTTGATCCCGACGGCTAAAAAACTATGCGATTCGTACTGGCGGTCTATCAGAATCACCGGGATTGAAAGTTTCTGCAGGATCCTGGGCATACGATCCGCATCGGCGGGCGCTAAAAGTAGGCCGTTTACCTTGCGGTCCAATAACACACGAATATTCCGCTTCTCTTTCTCATAATCAGCCTCGGAATCGCAGAAAATAGCCGATACGCCGTAATCCGTAACGGTTGATTCGATGGTTTTAATCATCGCAATATAGTAATCTTCCCGGGCATCCGCTAGAATAACCCCGATACAGATATTTTCCCTGTTGGACAGAGCCCTTTTTGAAGACCGGTAATGCAGCTCTTCTATTACCTTGAGAACCGCGTCTTTTGTTTCCTGATTCACATGCCTGGTTTTATTGACCACATGAGAAACGGTAGTAATTGAAACGCCGGCTTTGAGGGCGACTGCTTCCATAGTAAGGCTTTTGGGCTTCATGGACTAACCATGGCATCTTTGAAAGAAAAAAGCAACCGCTCCAAAGACCGCGATAACCATTTACGCAAAATAATGCAAAAAATTATATGATTTGCGCAAATTTTGCTTGACACCCATAAAAACGCATGTCATACTATAACTATGGCAGCAAACATTTTTCTGGAATTAAAAAATGTTACCAAGCGTTTTCCCGGAGTGCTGGCCCTGGATGGGGTCAGTTTTTCGGCGCACTACGGGGAGGTGCACGCGCTATGCGGTGAAAATGGCGCGGGAAAATCAACGTTGATGAAGATTCTCACCGGAATCCATAAGGCGGATTCCGGTGAAATCGTTATAGCAGGAAAACCCGTTACTATTCAGAACCCGGTGGATGCCCGCAAGCAGGGGATTGCCATGATATTTCAGGAATGTGCCTTTGTACCTGAAATGTCCGTAGCGGAAAGCCTTTTCCTGGGGGACCTTCCGGTTACCCAATTTCGCCGGGTCGATTGGCGCTTTATCTATAAAACAACGGAAGAACTCCTCCGTTCCGAAGGCCTCATGGATAATCCCCGCCTTACGGACGGCGTCCGTACCAAACTGAAATTGCTTACCATCGCTGATATACAGATGCTTGAAATTGTCAAGGCGATTCATAAGGATTCTCAGGTTATCATTATGGACGAGCCTACCTCCTCGATAGCCAAAAAAGAAGCGGATGATCTGCTCCAAAAGGTCATTGAGTTAAAAAAACGGGGCAAGAGTATCATTTATATCTCCCACAAAATGGAAGAGATATTCAGGATTGCCGACCGGATTACCGTATTCCGGGACGGTAAAGTGGTCGGAACAAACAGCGCGTCCAATCTCAATATTGATACGGTAATTACCATGATGGTCGGGAGGGAGTTGGGCAACAACTATCCCAAAACAGCGGCGCGGATAGGAGGAGAGCTCCTGCGGGTAGAAAACCTTAAGCGAGCCGGCGTATTTTCGGACATCAATTTTACCCTCCATGCCGGAGAGATTGTCGGGTTTGCGGGACTGGTCGGGGCGGGGCGTACCGAAGTTGTCAGGGCGATAAGCGGACTTGATCCGGTTGATGGCGGTTCTGTTTTCGTAGCAGGCAGGGAAACAAAAATTAAAAATGTTTCCGACAGCATTGCGGACGGCATTGCCATGTGTTCCGAGGATCGTCGCCGCTATGGACTGGTACTGATCCGCAATATCCGCGAAAATATCGGTCTACCGAATCTTGACCGGTACATATACGGAGGACGACTCCATCAAAAAAAGGAGCTTGAGGAAGTGCAGAATCAAATCGGTAATCTTAAGATCAAAACCCCTTCCGCCGAAATTCCGGCATCAAGCCTGAGCGGCGGCAACCAGCAGAAAGTTGTTCTCGCGAAATGGCTTATCAAGGACCCTTCCGTATTGATTCTGGACGAGCCGACGCGGGGTATTGATGTGGGGGCCAAGTATGAGATTTATAAATTGATGAGTGAAATGGTCAAAGACGGCAAAAAGGGAATTGTGATGATATCCTCTGAGATGCCGGAGCTTTTAGGTATGTGCGACAGGATCTATGTTATGTACAAAGGGAGCATTGCCGCTGAAATAGAACGCGGACAGTTCTCTCAAGAATTGATCATGCAATACGCAACTGGCAGCCTCAGGGCGGCTGGTTAGTGACATAAGGATAAAACCATGACCGGTACTACGCAGGTGTTGAAGGCAAAAATTGCCGCGGTATTAAACAAATACAGTATTTTGGTTATTCTGATAATTGTATTCATCATTAGTTCATTTCTGAACAAAAACTTTCTGAACATTACCAATCTTACCAATGTGCTGCGGCAGAACTCGGTGGTCTGTATTCTGGCCTTCGGCGAAACCCTGCTGATTATATCCGGGCTTATTGACCTTTCGTCCGGGGCGGTTCTTGCTTTTTCCGGGGTCCTGTCCATCGCGATGTTCAAGGCTACCGGCAATATGGCCCTGGCGATTACCACGGGTCTTGCCCTGGGCGTATTTTTTAATGTTATCAGCGGTTTCCTGGTAAGCGTTTATAAAACCCCTCCCTTTATTGCCACATTGGCGGTAACCACCGTTGCCCGGGGAAGCGTTTTGCTTTTTACCCGGGGACAGGATATTTATCAAATTGGAAAGTTCGAGGTTTTCGGACAGGGGTCCCTGGGAATAATTCCCTATCCGGTTATTTTTATGGCAGCCATGCTTGGTATCACCTGGTATCTGCTCAATCATACCCGGTTCGGCCGATCCCTGTATGCCATAGGGGGCAATGAGGAAGCGGCAAATGCGTCGGGCATCAAGGTCAATGCCACTAAATTTGCCTGTTATGTGATTAACGGCTTCCTGGTTGGGCTTGCGGGAATCATATTTATGTCCCGGGTGAATGCGGGCATTCCCAATGCGGCGGCAGGTTATGAAATGGAAGCCCTGACCGCGGCGATTATCGGGGGAACCAGTTTTTCAGGGGGCATGGGAACAGCAGCCGGTACGCTGGCCGGCGCTTTCATTGTCGGTATTCTCAACAATATTATGAACCTCCTAGGGGTTAATTCGTATCTGCAGCAAATTATCAAAGGCATCATCATTGCCCTGGCGGTGATCATGGATATTCAGGCTAAAAAACGCCGGTCCAGACCCCAGGGATAAGTGAGATTCCCGCGGGAAGATCCGTAGGACAGCGGTAATTAAGCGCGGTGCGCTTAACAATAATTTCAGATTTATGGAGGAAAAGGTATGAAAAAATTTCTCGGTACGGTACTAGTGCTGATTCTGGTTTGTTCGTCCCTGGCGTTTGCCGGGGGATCAGGGCAGAGCGGCGGTAAAAAACGGGTACTTTATATTGCCCGTACTCAAGGCGACGCGTTTGCCGCATGGCTTGCCAATGCCATGAAGGAAGAGGCGGCGAAGTATCCCGATATCGCCCTCACGGTCCAGGATGGTCAGGCCAGCGATACCCAGATTGCGAGTTTTATTGAAAACGGCATTACCAACCGCTATGATGTCATTGTGGTTCAGCCGCAGAACACTGAGGCCCAGCGGCCTCCTGCGGAAAAGGTGGTTGCGGCGAAGATTCCCCTGGTTACCGTTAATCTTCGTATCCCCGGCATGGAAAAAACCAGCAATAGTGTGGACGCCAGCCCCTATGAGCAGGGTGCGGTTAATGCCCGGGCCGCGCTGACTCAGATTCCCCGGAACGCCAAAGTGGTGGTGCTGAATGGCCCTGCCGCCCATCCCCACTCCAACGAGCGCCGCCGGGCCTGGAAACAGGAATTCTTTGAGAAACGTCCGGATGTCCAGATCGTCGGCGAACAGTATGCCAACTGGAATAAAGACGAAGCCATGCGGTACATGGAAGACTGGGTACAGGCAAATGACCGGATTGACGCGGTTTGTTCTATGAATGACAACATGGCTACCGGCGCAATCGAAGTTATCAAGAACAACCCCCAATTTAACAACCTGCTGGTTTACGGGGTTGACGGTACCGCCGAAGCCGCCCTGCTCATCCAGGCAGGAAAGATGACTTCTACGTCTTTCCAGAATGCCTATCTGCTTGCGGAAACTTCGATGAAGATTGTAAATGACATTCTGACCGGCCAGGCCAAGGACGTGGTGAATATAGACATAGATTGTCCGCTTATCACCAAAGATAATGTGGCATCCCTCATCGAAACCCATAAACGGGCGGGAGCCATACAGTAGCGGTCTGGGGGTATATTACGCCCTTTGTGCCGGCGCCGGGGTATCCCGCAAGCCGCCGGCATGGGCTCGTTACCATTGTTTCCTGGATAGCGCTATGGTCAGACGCGGCTATGTTATCAGATACAACAATAGAAGGAGTTTTTATGCTGTCCTATCACGGAGCGGATGTGGATTTTTCCCTGGAAGGTAAAACCGCCATTATTACCGGCGGAGCCGCTGGTATCGGTTATGCCACCGCTGGATTTTTCGCCCAAAAGGGGGTCCATCTTGTTTTGGCGGATCTGAACCCTGAGGTGGATCGTATAGCCAAGAAGCTGGGTCCCCGGCATATCGGCATTTCAGGAAATGTGAGCGACCCGGCGTACCGCCAGTCTGTGGTAGACGCCGCGGTGCAGTCTTTTGGTAAAGTGGACATATTGGTAAACAGCGCCGGTGTAGTGGCTCTGGAGAAAGCCGAGAGTATCAGCGAGGATTTCTGGAATCGTACCATCAGCATTAATCTTACCGCCAGTTTTATGATGGCCCAGGTTTTTGGCGCTTATTTAATTAAAAACAAACTGCCCGGCAGTATTGTAAATCTCGCTTCCCAGGCGGGGAGTATCGCCCTGGATAAGCATGTTGCCTACTGCGCCAGCAAAGGGGGCATCATTGCCATGACCAAGGTTTTAGCCCTGGAATGGGGCCCCTACGGCATCAGGGTAAACTGCGTTTCCCCAACCGTGGTATTGACCGAACTCGGGCATAAGGCATGGGATGGTCCTGCCGGCGACGCGTTCAAAAAGCACATACCCGCCGGGCGGTTTGCCGAACCAGACGAAATTGCCGGAGTCATCGCCTTTCTGTGCAGTAATACTGCCGCCATGATCACCGGACACGATCTGCTCATCGACGGCGGATTCACCATACAATAAATCAAAAGGAGAACACCATGCAGCGAATTTTAAACAATCCTGATACGGTAGTTGATGAAATGCTCAAGGGTTTTGTCAAGGTACACCGTGATATAGTAGCAATCACCGATAACCCCCGGGTCATAAAACGGGTCGCTATTCCCCCAGGCAAAGTCGGCGTGGTGACCGGCGGGGGTAGCGGCCATAAACCGGCGTTTATCGGTTATATCGGTGAAAACCTGTGCGATGCGGTCGCGGTAGGCGAGATATGTTCTTCCCCCACAGCGGCGGCTTTTCTTGACGCATTCAGGGTCGCGAACCAAGGCAAGGGGGTTGCCTGCCTGTACGGCAATTATTCCGGGGACAATATGAATGTAAAGATGGCGGTAAAAATGGCGCAGAAGGAAGGCATTGCGGTTAAGACGGTAGTCGCCAATGATGATGTAGCCTCCGCGCCGAAAGACCAGGCTGAAAAGCGCCGCGGCGTCGCCGGTGAAGTGTTAATGTGGAAAGCCGGAGGTGCCAAGGCTGCTCAAGGCGCAAATCTTGACGAGGTCATCGCGGCGGCCCAAAAAGCCATTGACCACACCCGGAGTATCGGTATCGGCCTTACCCCCTGTACCTTACCTGCGGTAGGGCATCCCAATTTTGAGATCAAGCCCGGAACCATGGAGGTCGGTATCGGCCATCACGGCGAACCGGGAATTGAGGTATGCCCGCTGGAAACCGCCGGCCAGATGGCAAAACGTATGGTAGATGTGGTGCTGCCTGATTATCCCTTTGTCTCCGGGGACGAAGTCGTCGTTCTGGTGTCCGGTCTTGGGGCTACGCCGGTTATGGAGCTTTATGTACTGTACGATGAAATTGAAAGGCTCATTACCGGGAAGGGCATCATCATTCACCGGGGATACGTGGGTAATTATTTTACCTCCCTTGAAATGATGGGAGCAACCCTGACCGTTATGAAACTGGACGAAGAACTCAAACCGTTAATTGACGCGCCGTGTTACAGCATGGGCTTTAGGCAGCAATAGGGGGATGGTTTTGGAGGGTATACAAAACAGCGCCGGCAAGCCGGTTCTTTTGAAAATGGTCAAGGCGATTCAGGATAACAAGGACTATCTCAGCGAGGTTGACGGACGTATCGGCGACGGCGATCACGGCATGAATATGAACAAAGGCTTCACCCTGTTCGGAGAACAGATCGCCGATAAAAATATCAGCTTTACCCAGGGCCTCCATGAATTGGGGACCCTGCTGTTCTCCCGGATCGGCGGGTCTATGGGGCCTATTTATGGCTCGATTTTTACCAGCATGGCCGCGGCAGGAGAAAACGTTGCAGTGATTGACGCCGCAGCCCTGGCGGCCATGATTGACGCCGGGCTTAGGGGCCTACGGGAGCTCGTACAGGCCGAAGTGGGGGATAAAACGCTGGTGGATACGCTTGCGCCGGCTTATGAGGCCATACGGAAAGCCGTACAAGAGGGGAAGACCCTCGCTCAGGCGCTGGAGGAAATGAAAGCCGCCGCGGAGCAAGGCCGGGATTCCACCAAAGATTTAGTCGCTCGGTTTGGCCGTTCCAGCCGGTTGGGTGAGCGTTCACGGGGCGTTTTGGATGCCGGCGCGGTTTCCTGCTGTATTATTCTATGTACCATGGCGGAAGGTATCCTTGAACAGGCGAGGCTTGAACAGCCGGGGACGGTGTCATGAGAACCATCGTGATCGGCTGTGATAATGCCGCAGTTCCTATGAAGACGATGCTGATACGGTTTCTTGAAAGCAAAGGCGTTACCGTGGAAGACCTGGGATGCGACTGCGCCGATGATCCTACGTATTATCCGACCGTGGCAAAACGGGTTTGCCGGAATATCATCGAAAGCGGGTATGCAAAGCGGGGAATTCTGGTATGTGGTACGGGTATCGGTATGTGCATAACCGCCAACAAATTCAAGGGTATCCGCGCGGCGGTGGGCCACGACAGTTTTTCCGCAGAGCGATCCGTCCTAAGCAATAACGCCAATGTGCTTTGTATGGGCGAGCGGGTCATAGGGCACGAGTTAGCCAAAAAAATTGTCGGCGAATGGATTACCCTGGAATTTAAAGACGGCCCTTCAACCCCGAAAGTGCAGGAGATAACGGCAATCGAAAACGAAAACATGGGCTAACCAGGATAGGGTGCTACCGGGCTAGAACAGGGATGGAGTAGCGCGGTTCTCAAGAGCGGCGGCATTCCCGTTACCAGAATATCCGATCTGTCTCCTATGCGGTGCGGTAGTTATTGGTCTGTTCCCGGAGGGGGCAATCACGGTCCGCACGGGTGGTTTTCACCGCATCATACCCAGGATCAACGCAGAGCATTTACTAATTCTCTAGTGAGTTGGTTCCAAAATTGGTTATTTTGGAACTGCTTTAGTTATAAGAAATTAGTAAACAAATCTTGTTTTTTACCGTTTTACCCAACTCGTTACCCGGTAAGGAAATACGAATTACACGGATTAAGAAGGAATCACGCGCTACAATCCGTTAAGGACCCGTATGGCGCAAGCAATGAGCATAAAATGCAGGGCATTTTATGCGTGCGCGGGTCCTCAATTAGCGTAATCGGTGGATTTTTTATCTTTAAAAAAATACCCGCTCATTTTTGCGCATTAAGCACCGTAGTCATTCCCTAATTCGCGTCTTTCGCGGTCTCTTTTGTGTATATGCGCCAGCCCTGGGGTTCATCCGGGATCAACCGCGACCGTATACTGTTCCCGCAGC
>JAISPY010000245.1 GCA_031274565.1 Treponema sp. | reverse complement strand
GTGGTAGGCGCCAGGAACGCCGCCTGTTTGCCCCCCATGATGGCCTTGAAACAGGCCCGGACCGCTACTTCGGTCTTACCGTAACCCACGTCCCCGCAGACCAGCCTATCCATGGGATGCGGGCTTTCCATATCCGCCTTGATCTCCTCCACGCAGCGGAGCTGATCCTCGGTTTCCTCAAAGGGAAAAGCCGCCTCGAACATGGTCTGCCATTCGGTGTCCTTAGGGAACGCAAAGCCCTGGGCGGTTTTACGCTTGGAATAGAGGGCGATGAGCTTTTCCGCGATATCTTCTACCGATTGTTTGACCCGTCCCTTCCGGTTTTCCCAGGATTTGGAACCGAGCTTGTCCAGCCTTGGGGGACTTCCCTCGTTCCCGATGTACCGCTGTACCAGGTTGACCTGCTCGATTGGGACAAAAACGAATTCCTCCCCGGCGTATTCGAGCTTGATGTAGTCCCGCTCGTGCCCCAAGGCCCGAATCCGCTCGATCCCCTTGAAACGGCCGATACCGTAGTTCACATGGACCACGAAATCTCCGGGGTTGAGTTCTACAAAGGTGTCGATGGCCGCGCTGCGGACGGTTTTCAATGAGCGGGGGATCCGCTTTCGTCTGCCGAAGATCTCGTTTTCCTGCACCACCATGAGCTTACTATCCGGCAGGGCAAAGCCTGCGGAAAGGGGCAGGCAGGTTACGGCAATGGGGGGATACTCCTGCAACAGCTCCCGTATGCGGCCAGCCTGCACCTCTGATTCCGCGGCCACCAGGATCGTCCATTGCTCCTTAATCAGCGCGGCGAATTCTTCTTTTAGGTAATTGACATTACCGAAAAAGCTCCGGGGCGGCTCCCCGGCCAGGGAAAGCCTGAGCGCCCCGGCCTCCCCCCGGCCTTTCATGCTCATAAAGGAAACCCGCCGGGGACTGCGCCGCACCAGGTCCTCAAAATTAAGGAGGACCGCTTCCGGCGTGGGAACCTCCCGTTCCCTGCGGGCCTTGGCATACAAGGAACGACATTCCCGTTCCAGCGGTTCCTGGGCATGCTCCAGCCGCTCCTTGTCCACAAACCAAACCGTCCCCCCCTCAAAATAGGCGAGTATACTTTCTGGTCCCCCCGGGGCCGGCTTGGTTTCGAGCGGGAGCGTACTCAGTTTCCGTGCATCGGAACGGCTCCCCAAAAAGTGATCAGGACTGGTAAAAGGACGGAGCAGAAGGAAGAAGATAGGGTCAAGGCCGCATTGATCCAAGGGGTCGAAGCGTTTTATGGATTCCACGCGGTTAAAGTCGAATAAGATGCGATAGGCCTGGTCATCCCCGCCCATGAGGATGTCCAGCACCTCCCCGCGGAGGGCGAATTCGCCGTGAACCTGTACCTTAGGGACCCGGATATAGCCGTAGTGTACCAGCGTTGCTGCAAGTACGGCGGTGTCCAGGGTGTCCCCGGGTTTTAGGGGGATGAGGAGGCTGCTCAGGTAATCCAGAGACGGGACCGGGCTGAGAAAGGCCCGCTGGGAGGCTATAACCAGAGGAGCGTCGGGTTTCGGGGAATATTTCCCCGCGGCTAAGAGGCTCAGGACCTTGGTCCGCTCACCGAACACCGCGGAATGGGGGGCTATCTCCTGGTAGGGCAAGGCTCCCCACCAGGGAAACACCAGCCCAGGGGTATCGAGGGTCTGCAGGTCTGCGGCCAGATGCGCGGCATCGGTTTCCGTGGGGACCACCACCAGGAAGGGACCGGTTTTGGTTTTGGAGATCCAGGAGAGGAGGATGGCCCCCAGGGATCCTTCTACCGCCTCGATTTCCAGGGGAAACCGACCCTGGGTAAACGCTGCAAGGGCCTCGCGCATCCTCGGGGAAGCCACAACGCGGCTCAAAAATGTTTGACTTGAACATAAAGGAAGGGATAAGGTATTCATAACAGTTTACCGATTACTATACTATAGTATGAGGTTTCATTTAAACCATAGGGATGAACCATACTTTATGAACCATGGAGTTTCACGGTGAAACAAAAACAGAGCATCATCTTTATCGCCGCCCTATTTTTGGGGGTCCTTTTCACGGCTTCCGCTGACATTGGGTTAAGCATACGGTATTTTGATAAGCGGATCTATTATGTGCCGGGGACGGCGGCTCCTTCCGGCAGCATGGATCCCATCTATGTGCAGGTAACCATCACCAATGACAGCCCCTCTCCATTCCGGTTCAAATTGGCGGATGAGCGGGTTTTTTCCATTGATTTCGAGGTGCGGACCATGTCCAACCGGCTCCTCGATCCGGCGCCGTTCTTGCTGCGTAAAAGGAGTCAAAGTCAGCAGGTGTATTTTCGGGAAATATCCATAGCAAGCGGGGAGTCCTTCTCGTTTGTCGAAAACCTCAGAGACTATGCGGATTTACAGCAGAGCGGTTCCTTTATCGTGCAGGCGCGGATGTACCCCGAATTGTACCGTACCGCAGCGGCGGGTAATCCGGTCCATCCTCTGGAATCGAACCGGCTCTCCCTCAGCCTCCGTCCCCGGTCACTCATAGGACCTGACGGGATACCGCTGGAAATGGATGTGGAAACCAATGCGGTCCTGGTGCGGGAGAAGCTTTCCCCGGATGAGGTGGTCAAATATATGTTAAGCGCCCGGCAAAAGTCCCAATGGGAGAAGTTCTTCCTCTACCTTGACTTGGAATCCATGCTGACCCGAGATGGAGTGCGGCAGCGGCAATGGATCGCGGAATCCGAAGAGGGTCGTAGGCAGATGATCGCCCGGTACCGGACAGACCTGCAAAGTTCGGTGGTGGATGGGGATATTGCGATCGTTCCCTCGGAATTCCAGATTGAGCGTACCAATTACAACGAGCAGGAAGGGACCGTGATTGTTTTGGAAAAATTCAAGATCGGACCGACGGTTACGGAACGGAAACGGTATACCTACTATGTACGCCGCACCTATGATATATGGACCATCGTGGATTATACCGTGGTCAATTTAGGAACTGAATGATCCTGGAGCCTCGATGAAACGATGAAATTGCTGCTGGTCATGGGGTCTGATGATACCTTTGACCGGGTTTCTTTCTATACCAAAGCGATGGGATTTGATCTCATCCGGTACCGGTATGTGCTCAAGGCCATGGACAACATCGATGAGGCGGATCCTGCGGGGCTTATCATCAGCGCCCAAGACTTCCCCCGGCATTGGAAGGTATTGTTGCAATTCATCAGAAGCGGACGGTCCCGCAGGATCTGTTCCATCATTATCCTCAAGGGAGACTATTTCCCCTTAGAAGCGGCATCAAAAGCCTTGTATCTGGGGGTGGACGGCCTGGTTATGGAATCCCTGGATGATCCCCGGGAAATCATACGGCTGCAAGCCCTGCTCAAAGATGCCATTCCGGTGCAGGAACAATACCGAGTCCGCCGTTACTTTGAGGAAGCATGGAACCGTTTTGGTTTGGTTATCTCCCATCCGGTTACGCGGCGGCTCATCACCGGCAGGGTTATCAGCATCTCCATGGCCGGGGTTTCCTTTTATCCTGATGATACCGCTTCCCTGAAAGGCATCCCCGTGCACACGGAGTTGCCCGGCTGTTCTCTCCGGGCCGGGGACGCGCTGCTCTCCCCGGTCTGTACGCTCCTCTACCCGGGCCGGGTCGCTATTCTGGAATTCCGCTCCTTTCCCAGCACTGACCGGACGCTTTTAGAAGCCTACCTCCGGGGCGTTGATGCCTTTCCCACCGGAGGGTGAACCGTGGACGTATTAGGATTTAGTTTCAACGCCATAGCCCCCCTGTTATGTACCGTAGCCTTGGGCTGGTTTATGGCATGGCGTAAGGATCTGACCGAACCGAACATGGGGGTGCTCAACAAGCTCTGCTTTCGCTACCTCCTTCCCCTGCATATATTCAACAGTACCCTCGCTATTGATTATTATGCGGAATTCAATTGCAAGCTTTTTATCTTCGCCATACTGAGTATCTTCCTGACCGCGTTCCTGGCCTGGCTTATCTTCACCGCCACTATCAAAGACCCTGCCCGCCGCAGCATCTTCATCATCAGCGCATTCCGTTCCAACAACATCATTTATGCTTTACCCCTGGCGATCAACCTCTTCGGGGAATCCGGCGTCAAAGCCGCGGCCATGCTCGTACCGGTTACGATTATCCTGTTCAACTTCTTCACGGTGATCACCATGGTCTATCATAGCCGGCTGATCTATCATACCCCAGAGGATAGGTCACCCCTTCAGGGGGCGCTCAAAGGTACGGCCATGGCTATTGGGAAAAACCCCCTCATCATAGCTTCGATCCTCGGCATCCTCCTTTCCGTATGCCACATCCGCCTGCCCGGTTTCCTCAGCAATGGTATCCGGCAGGTGGCGCTTACAGGTACTCCGGTTTCTCTCATGCTGCTGGGTGCGCAGATCGATCTCAAGCAGCTTGCCGGCAACATCCGCCCTGCCCTGTGGGCCTGTGCACTGCGTTTAGTGCTTGTGCCGGGGCTGATCTTGCCGGTGATCCTTGCAATGGGCTTCCGGGGGCCGGAACTAGGCGCACTGATGGTGGTTTTTGGGGCTCCCTGCGCGGTTACGAACCTGGTGATGGCGCGAAACTACCGCCTAGAACCGATATTCGCAGCCCAAACCGTCTATCTTTCCACCGCCCTGTCCATGATTACCCTTTTTGGTATTATATCGGCCCTACGCGCCCTAGATTTATTGTAATATTTTTTTCTCTTACTTCGTATGCGGCGGGTTGAATAATTTCGGCGTTCTATTACCTAGCTTTTCTTGTTTTGGAGCTTAGCTAGAAAATGCGTACCGACTGCTGCGCTCCGCCCATTCAAATCAAATTACAAACACTGGAAAAACAGCAAACCCGGCTCCGCTTGAAGCAGCCCCAACGAGGGCGTACGCCACCCTTTCAAACCACCCCGCAATCACTAAGAAAAAAAGAAAAAAGCGATGGACCATAAGCCGGGTTCTGTGCGGTACTATGCGTACCGGCTGCCATCTATCTGGCAGGATCCTCGCGGACCCTGTCCACGCAGTCTACCCGCGGCTCAGAACGGGCCGTTCAGCCGCTGTCTGACTTTGCTCCTGATGAGGCTTGCCGTGCCGGAATCGTTGCCGATCCCGCGGTAGGCTCTTACCCCACCCTTTCACCCTTACGGTATTCCCCAGCCGGCATACCGGCAACAGGAAACACCGCGGTTTACTTTCTGTTGCGCTCTCTGTCGGGAACCTGGGAAGGCTCCCGCCCGGGAATTACCCGGCATCATGCCCTGCGGAGCCCGGACTTTCCTCACCAGAACTGGATCACCCAGCTCTGACGCGGCAGCCTAGTCCATCGCTTTTTTCTTTTATCCCTCATGCGGCGTACTGAGTGAGCCCAGCGGCCTTTTCCACGTTTCGTCTCCCGCCTACTTAGGACCCGCGCAGGCATAACAGAACCATTCGGTCATGGTAGTGCTGCACGGGTTCTTAGTACCTTCGCGCTTTGGGAGGAATCCCCATTCCCCGGCTTCCCTAATCTTCGTAGTCCATATGGATCTTTTCTTCTTCCTCCTCTTCCTCTTCTTCGTATTCTTCCTCTTCTATATCATCCAGGTCTGAAAGACTGCCTGCTTCTTCGATATCAAAGAAGTCCTCCACACCCTGCTCGGATTCTTCATAGTAAAGGATCCGGGAACAATAGGGACAAAACACGATTTCTTCTCCCTGCCTGACCGTATTGGCAAATTGCGCGGGAAGGATCATGTGACAGCCCATACAGACCCCTCCTTTGATGGCCACAATGCCCCGGCCCATCTTGTTCCGGATGATCCGTTCAAACTTGAACAGGATCTCCGCGTCGATATCCGGGGTTACCGCCCGTTCCTGTTCCAGCAGCCCTTCGACCCGGGCTTGCTTTTCAGTAACTTCTTCTTCGATACCCGCCCGGCGTTCCGCCAACTCCGCTTCCTGCTGCTCGATTAACGAGGCGCTTTGCCGCATCTGATCGTCCAAATCCAATAAGATCCGTTCCTGTATTTGCAACTCTTTGCGGTACTGCTGTTCCTTATCCGAAGCGTCCCTGATTTCTTTGTCCAGCGCCTCATATTCCCGCTGGGTATTGATGGAATCCATGTTCTTTTCGGCCCGTTCCCGGGAATGTTCCGCTTCGGTCAAGAGGGACCGGTATTCCCCTTCCAAGAGCCGGGCCTTCTCGTATTCCTGGTTCTTCTCAATGAACGATTTCTTGATCCGGGATAGCAATTCCTCTTGGGCGTTGAGGATCTTAGGCGCTTCCTGAATTTCCTGTTCTAACGTGATTTTCTGAGACAAAATATCCTGTAAGGTTCGTAGGTTCTCAAAAATTCCATCCATTATCATATCCCCTCCTCGTGTAGTAGGTCTTAATCGATTTTGGTAAACACTGGGCCGGCTGCTTGGCTAAGGGCGTTATCCCGTCCTTTAGTGGTCTAAATAATCTTTTAAGCGCCGGCTCCGTTTGGGATGCCGCAACCGGCGCAGGGCTTTTGCCTCGATCTGCCGGATCCGTTCCCGGGTAACATTGAAGTACAGCCCAACCTCTTCCAGGGTCAGGGAATACCCGTCGTCAAGGCCGAAGCGCATCTTGAGCACCTCCTGTTCCCGAACCGGCAGGGTGGCAAGCACGCCGGTGAGTTGTTCCTGCAACAGGGTAAAAGCGGTGAGGTTTGCGGGATTTTCTACTTCCTTGTCTTCGATAAAATCCCCTAAGAGGGAATCTTCCTCTTCCCCGATGGGGGTTTCCAAGGATATAGGTTCCCGGGCCACGTTCTTCACGGATTTTACCCGCTGCGTGGTCCACCCGAGCCTCTCGGCAATCTCCTCATCCGTAGGCTCCCGTCCCAGCACTTGCATGAGCTGCCGGGACTCTCGGACCACCTTGTTGATCTGTTCTATCATGTGGACCGGGACCCGGATAGTCCTGGCCTGATCCGAGATGGACCGGGTAATGGCCTGCCGGATCCACCAGGTCGCGTAGGTAGAAAACTTAAACCCCTTCTGGTATTCAAATTTCTCCACCGCCTTGATTAAACCGATGTTCCCTTCCTGGACCAGATCAAAGAAATGAAGCCCTCGGTTGGTATACTTCTTGGCAATGGAAACCACCAGTCGGAGGTTCGCCTTGATGAGTCTATCCTTGGCGTTTTTCATCATGGTCCGGCCTCGGTTTATTTCTTTGGCCATCAGGTTGATGCTCTCGATGGGTTCCTCGAATTCAGCCTCCATTTGACGGAGCTTTTTCTCGGTCACCTGGATGAGCCGGATCTTTTCTTTGATTTCTTCTGAGGAAAGGCCGAGTTCTTCCTCAAGCCGTTCCCGTTCCTCTCGGATGGTAAGTCCCCGACCGAGGAGCCGCAGTTCCCGGAGGGAACGCACCCGGAGGTTTTTTTCTATCCGTTCCTGTTCTTTTTTATACCGTTTGATTCGCCGGGCGGCCTGAATGAATTTCTCGGAAAACCCGGTTATTTCCTCAGGATGCATTTCCGCAGTATCAATGACCTCCATGATGTGGTTACGGATTTCGCGCAGTTCCGGGTCGTCAAAGATGTTCAGACCCCGGCTGATAAGCCGGCGTTTGATTTCCAGATAATTCTTCAGATCCCCCACAATAACCCGCAAGGTCTCCTTGTAGCATTGATTGAGCCTGCGGCGTTCGGTCATGTATTCGGTGATTTCTTTCTTGGAGAGGTTGAGTTCTCGGAGATCCCGTTTAGAAAAGGCCTTTTGCGCGATATGGTAGAATTCGGGGATGATCATACCGGACTGTTTTATCACCCCTTTGATGATATTCTCACCATCCTCCATCTGTTTGGAGAGTTCTACTTCTTGTTCCGCGGTAAGGAGATTTTCTTTACCGATTTCCCGGAGATAGAGCCGGATCGGATCATCTACCGCGGCTTCTTTCTCGATAGCAACCAAGCGTTTCTTCTCGGTTGCCGGATTTTTCCGTATTTCCGGTTCCCCGTCATCATCATTGGCGGGATCTTCCTGAAAAATCTGGACATTATGTGCCTCAAGTAATGCAAAGACCTGTTCAATCTTATCTGAATTGGCAATATACTCAGGTAAATAATCGGAAAGTTCCTCGTAGGAGAGGGACTTCTTGGCCTTCGCATATTCAATCAACTTCAAAACAGCAGGATCAAGCTGCAAATCCGTCATTGCTTATCTTCCTTCATTCGGCGTAATTCAGCATCAATATGCATCTTTTCCGCAAGGAGTTCTTCAGGTTGCATACCAGTGGTTCCGCTTTCCACAATACGAAGCTCCAGTATAATTTCGCACAACCGTTTTTCAAGACACCGCTGCTTAATCCGTTTAATGCCGTCTGAAAGGAGTTGTTCCGGATTTGAGGCAAATTCCCTCGACGCGGCATGCTTCGTAACAAAATTCCGCAAATCCGCTCTGCTGATGCGGAATAACAGCGCATCCATGCCGGATTCATCGTAAAGAAAACACTCTTCCAAGGCGATAAAGAGTTCTTTTGCCAAGGGGTCTTCAATCTCCTTAATCAAAAGACTGGCGCGCAACTTGGGGTATAAACGATACGTTACCGCAACTACGATGAGCAGGTACAACTCATCGTTCATACGAATCGGCATCGCGGGTTGAGGGTATTCTTCCTCTCTTCCCCGCCTGGATACAGGTCGCTCCCTGGAATCGATATGACTGGTATAGTCATGCAATACCGCCATGCGATCCACCCCCAATGCATCGGCCACCTGCTCAATGGAAGCCATTCTCGAAACCTCCGAATCCAAGGTTTCTAAATAGGGAAACATGAAAGCACAGGCTTTCGCCTTCCCTTCGGAACCGGATAGATCAAAAAGAGACTTGCTACGGATTATAAGATACTCAAGATCAAGTATACCATTTTTTGCTGTTTTTTGCAAGCGCTCAGGACCAGCTTCTTTTAAAATATCCGCAGGATCTTTCACATTTCCGTCCAAGGGGGAAATTACCACCGCTGCGACCAGGCCGTTTCGTCGGCAGGTGAGGATAGCTTTGAGCGTGGCTTGTTGCCCCGCAGCATCTGAGTCAAAAAAGATATACACCCGCTCCGCCCAACGCCGGAGGAGCTGGGCCTGTTCATCCGTAAAGGCCGTTCCCAGGGGCGCTACCGCAGTGGCGATACCCGCCTGGTGCAGGGCAATCACGTCCAGGTACCCCTCTGCGAGGTAGACCTCCCGGGTCTTCCGGATCTCCCCCAGGGCCTGATCCAGTGCAAACAGGGTATGCCCTTTCTTGTAGATCTCCGATTCCGGCGAATTGAGGTATTTCGGGCCATCGCCGGATAACAGCCGTCCTCCGAAGGCGATGGTCTTCCCCAGCCGATCCGCGATGGGAAACATGAGCCTATCGGAAAAGAAACTGTACTGGGGATAGCGGGATGAAAACAGTTTTGAAGCGGCGAGAAAGGGCGCGGAATACCCCTTGTGGGAAAGAAACCAAAACAGCCACCGCCGATCCGCCGGAGCATAGCCCAGACGGAACCGATCCAGTGTCTCAGGGAGCAAGCCCCGGGAGAGGGCATAGCCCTTGGCCGCGCTTCCTTCAGGCCGCTCCATGAGCAGATAATGAAAACTCCCCGCCACCCGGGTGTAGAGTTCGATTTTTTTCTCTTTTTCCTCAAGCTCCTGGATTCTCGAAAAGGCTCCTGGATCCTGCCCGCTTCCGGTATGTTCATAGACAATGGGGATCCCCCAGCGCTTTGCCAGGAGTTCTATGGCTTCAGGGAAGGACAGTTTCTCCATCTCCATGACCAAATGGAGCACCGTACCCCCCTGGCCACAGCCGAAACAGTGGTACAATTTAAGGTCTGGATTAACCGTAAAGGAGGGGGTCTTTTCCTGGTGAAAGGGACAAAGCCCCAGGTACCGGCCTCCCCGTTTTTCGAGCCGTACATACTCACCCACCACTGCAATGGCGTCTATCCGGTCGTTTACCTCCTGTATGGTGGATTGGGCGATGTAGCTCATCCCCGATAGGCTTCCTGGAAGACGCGATTATCCGTCACGAGGAAGCATCTCCTTTGAAGGCATCTTCTTTGATCGAACTCTTTTTAACATAGAGCGCCCCTGCCCGGATATGATCATCCAGGGTCCGGGAAAAGTAGTGCCGCCCTACTGCGTCGTCTACCAGGCGAAAATAGAGATACTCCCGCTGGACAGGATTAAGCGCCGCATGGAGGGCCACGGCTCCGGGAGCGGAGATAGGGCCTGGGGGAAGACCAGACCGGGTATAGGTGTTATAGGGGTGCTGAATCTCCGTATCCCTGGTATAGAGCACTTCTGGATGGGGCCGTCCCTGGATTTCGGTGATCACGTATTCCACCGTAGCGCAGGATTGGAGAGCCATGCCGATCTCCAGCCGGTTATAAAACACCCCTGCCATGAGGGGCGCCTCTTCATCGACTCGGTATTCCCGTTCCACAATGGAGGCGATGATAACTTTCTCGTACAGTTCTGCAGGGGTCAAGGTTTTACCGTTGAGGCAGGTGGTACCGGTCATGCCGGGTAGTTCCGCAAGCCGTTTATAGAAGGTATCTGCCATGGCTTTGACCACCAGATCCGCGGGATAGTCTCGGGGGAAAAAATAGGTATCTGGATAGAGAAACCCTTCCATGGTTGGGCCGGGTATCTGGTAGGCGTCCCGAATTGCCGCGTCTTCTGTAGCCGCGAGAAACCCTTCGGCCCTACAGATTTCCGCATCTTCCAGGAGCCGGGCGGTCTTTTTAAGGGTTGCCCCTTCAGGGATGGTTACTCGTATGAGGAACTGCTGACCGGTTACGAGGATGGAACGGATGGCCATTTGGCTTGCGGGAAGCTCCAGCCGATAGGTCCCGGCTTTTAGGTACCCCTTATCAAGCCGGGAAAGGATATACCAAAAATAGCGGCTCCGGATGATCCCCTCGTCCTTAAGCCGCCTTCCCACCGACAACGCGCTCTCACCGCTGCGGACTTCAAAGAAGACACTGGCCGTTTCCGGCGCTTCCTCCGGGGGAGCGTTATAATACATAAACCCTCCCACCGCCACCCCCGCACATAGGACCCCCATTCCCAGGAGGCAGCAGATGAGGATACCCGCTATTTTAAGTACCCGGATTATACCAGCCATGCTTAGGATTGCGCACCGGGGGCATCCCCGATCCCTTCCTCCTTTTGTAGTGCCGCCGGTTTCGCTAAAGACCGCTCGAATAGGGCCTGGCCCCAAGAACCGGTGAGGGCCGCCCCTCCTGCAAGTCCATATTCCATAGTGATAGGCTTCCCCCTTCCCCCGCGCCGTTTATAGGGTTATTTCTAAGCCTTCAGTAGCGAGGCTTACTTTTATGCCCTTGAAATCCATCCGTTCGATATACCAGTGGGCGGATTGCAGTATCGTATAGAGTTTCCGATCATCATAGGTCGGTTCGTGGTGGAATAGAACCAGATGCTTGATCTTCCAATGGGCGGCAAAATCTACGGCCATACTGAACGCGCTGTGTCCCCAATCATACTTTTCCATGGCTTCTTTTAACGTGTATTGGGAATCAACCACCGCCACATCAGCCTCTTTGAAAATCCCGGTGTTCTCTTCGGTATCTTTAAAATCCTCGGCGGATAAGGCCACATCCGTAGCATAGACGAACCGGTGTTTGCCGTCATCAATCAGATAGGCATAAGAATCTCCCGGATGGTTCAGCTTCTTATAGGAAATAGTTACCCCATCCAGGGTAATCGGCTGGGATAAACAGTGGAAGGTTTTCTGGGAACCCATGGCGTCCATGGTTACCGGGAAATAGGGAGAGCGCATCTGTTGCCCCAGGATATGCACGAGATCTTCCTTGGGGGAATAGAAATCAACCTGTACCGAGGGATCATAGGCAGGATTAAAAAAGGGCAGTCCCATGATATGGTCCCAATGAAAATGGGAAAAAAAGAGATGGTAATGGATGATCTTCGGCTCTTGCCGGGCTAGGGCAACACCCAGTTCCCGAATCCCTGAACCTGCGTCAAAAACAATGATATGCTGGGGCTCATCCAGGGCAACCGAAATACAAGAGGTGTTTCCGCCCACCGTCCCACCCAACCAGGGGGGCAGCTCTGTCAGGAACCGTTCCCTGGCAGCGGAACTAGCAATATCCGCTACGGTTACCTGGTCCAGGATCGCGGCAATCTTACTTTGTATGTGGGATGCTCCCAATGGCGCGGGCAAAGAACCCCGGACGCCCCAAAAACGGATATGCATCTATACCCCCTTGTGGTTCAGCTTCTTCTTACTATGAGCGGTTCGACCCTCTGCCGGCTTACCCACCGTTCTATGGCATCCCTGGTATGCAAGACACCGGTCCCCATACCTGGGCAAGAAAGCGCCCCCTGGCTCCATGTCTCAGGCGAAACCAGGAGGGATGGCCAAAACGGAAAAGCCCTACATTGCAATGGACGCCCGGCATACACCGAACACCCGTCCTTCCAGAAAATACAATCATACCCGGCGGTTTCTTGTAAAGATAACCGGTCCTCCCGATACTTCACCGGGACCCAGCGGCAATAGGTTTCTATAACATCATTATACCCCATTTGTAAGGCCGCGACTAGAATTCGGATATCTTTTTGAGAAAGAAACACGTAACCGCTCTCGTGCCGGCAGCAGACCGAACAGCGGGTACAGGAAAACCGCAGGCCGTTACGATAAAAGGGTTCCGCTCCACCTACCACCATACCACGCTCCTCTCTCCCAGCCTCCTGCTTCGCTCCTTCAAAAAAAGGGGTTGTCCCTTCCGCTAGGACAACCCCTCATGGGGAGAGAAGGATTTGAACCTTCGAAGGCGGAGCCAACAGATTTACAGTCTGCCCCCTTTGACCGCTCGGGAATCTCCCCGCATCGTACCCCTTAGCGCGAACCACGGCCCTCCCGGCTATCGGGAAAGCCATCTCCCGGAGTTGAACCGGGGACCTCATGATTACAAGTCAGGCGCTCTACCCAACTGAGCTAAGATGGCATGGTACTATCCATTATAATACCCATATTTACGGAATAGGTCAAGGTCTGGTGAAGCGTTTTTCAGGATAAACCCCGAGAAAACATGAGGGCCCCCAGGGATCTCAAGCCCGGTACACCGATGAAGATAGAACACCGCCGGTCTATCCTGAGACCGTGCCCAGTTCACGGATCTTCTGGATCTCGTCCCGGATTACCGCAGCTTGTTCAAACTCCAACTGCTTGGCGTGTTCCAGCATCTCGGCGTTCAACGCCGCGATGAGCTGCTTGCGCTGGCTCGGAATCAGGACGTTGTAGGACTTCTTGAGGACCTCCAGGGACGTGAGGGCAGCGGCTTTTTCTTCCGCCCCATGACGCACCAGAATGTCCGTAATGGCCTTCTGTATCGTGGCAGGGGTGATGCCGTGGCTCTGGTTATAGGCCATTTGAACCTGCCGGCGGCGGCTCGTCTCGGCTATGGCCGCTTCCATGGCCTCGCTCATACGGTCCGCGTACATGATGACCTTCCCGGCGGCGTTCCGGGCAGCCCGGCCAATGATCTGCACCAGGCTCGTGAGAGAGCGGAGGAAACCGATCTTGTCCGCATCCAGGATCGCGATAAACGAAACCTCCGGCAGGTCGATCCCTTCCCGCAGCAGGTTGATGCCCACCAAGATGTCGAAGGTACCCTGCCGGAGCTGGGTCAGAATCTCCACCCGCTCGATGGTTTCCACTTCGCTGTGAATGTACCGAACCTTCAGCCCCAGGCCGGAAAGGTAATCGGTCAAATCCTCGGCCATCTTCTTGGTTAAGGTGAGGATCAGAGACCGTTCTCCTGCAGCAATACGGCGACGGACCTCCCCGTAAATGTCCTCCATTTGACCCTCGCTGGGACGGACCTCTATCTCCGGGTCCAAAAGCCCGGTAGGCCGGATGAGCTGCTGCACCACCCGCTTGGACTGCTCCGCTTCGGTCTTACCCGGAGTGGCGGAAACATAGACGGTCTTGCCCAAACGTCGAACAAACTCGTCGTAGCGCAGGGGCCGGTTATCCAGGGCGCAGGGGAGCCGAAAACCGTAGTCCACCAGATTGGTCTTCCGGCTGCGATCCCCCGCGTACATGGCCCCCAACTGGGGCAGGCTTACGTGACTCTCGTCGATAAAGGTGAGATGACCAGGGGTCCCGTCCGGGGCCTTGGGGAAATAGTCGATCAGCGTATCCGGAGGCGTCCCCGGAGCGCGGCCTGCCAAGGGTGCGGAGTAGTTTTCGATCCCCGGACAATACCCCATTTCGGTGAGCATTTCGATATCGTATTCCACCCGGGTCTTGAGCCGCTCCGCTTCCAGCAGTTTCCCGCTGCTTTGCAAGAACTCGTAGCGCTCGGCAAGCTCCGCGGTAATCCGTTCCAGAGCTTGCAGGATCATGTCCTGGGGCATGACGAACTGTTTGGCCGGGTAAATCATGGCCCGGTCAAGCTCCTCCAGGATTGCTCCGGATACGGGGTCGAACCGGCGGATCCGCTCGATCCGGTCCCAGTCCAGGTCAACCCGGTAGGCTTCTTCCAGATAGGCCGGGTAAATCTCCAGGGTATCCCCCCGACGGCGGAAGCGGCCCCGTTCCAGCACCGCGTCGTTCCGCTCGTATTGCAGCTCCACGAAACGCCGGGTCAGGGCATCCACGTCAATGGTTGCTCCCTTGGCAAAGCTGGCGGTCATCTTCCGGTACACTTCCGGGGTGGCAAGCCCGTAGATACAGGAAACCGTGGCGACGATAATCACATCCTCCCGCTCCATGAGGCTCCGGGTGGCGGATAGACGTAAGCGCTCGATCTCATCGTTAATGGAGGCGTCTTTTTCGATATACAGGTCCCGGCTTGCCACATACGCCTCGGGCTGGTAGTAATCGTAGTAGGAGACGAAGTATTCCACCGCATTATGGGGAAAGAAATCCCGGAATTCTCGGAAAAGCTGGGCTGCCAAGGTTTTGTTATGGCTGATGATGAGGGTGGGCATCTGGACTGCTTCGATGATCTTGGCCATGGTAAAGGTCTTACCCGAGCCGGTAACCCCCTGCAGGGTCTGGTACTGGTCCCCGGCCCTGATGCCTGCTACCAGGGTCTGTATGGCCTCCCCCTGATCCCCTGCAGGGCTGAAGGGTGAAACAAGCTCAAATGCATGCATATAAGCTGGATGCTCCTTCTGCAACCTTCGTTAGACTGCGGTTATATACCGAGCTTATAAAAAATGTTGCAAGGTTCCTTGTCTTTTAAGGGTCTTGATGTAGTCGGCATACTTTATATCGGTCATGGCAATATGGGTTAATACCCAGTCCCGCAGGAAGCGGACAAATGTATTGGGCACAAAGCTCTTACCGCTCTCGAAGTTCTTCACCTCCTCAAGCACTTGTTTTACAAAAGCCAGGTGCTCCTGTTTATGTTCCGCCAGGCCGGGAAAGTTGATTCGTTCCATGAGCCGCTCTTCCGAGGTAAAATGGAACTGTACATACTCAACCGTGCCGCGGATGACTTCCTTGAAATGTTCCCGGGCAACTTCTTCGCCTCCTCTGCAGGCTTCGTAGAGCTTATTCGTCAACGCGAATAGTTCCTTATGCTGATCGTCCAGAGAGGGCATTCCCACGGAATACCGGTCTTCCCATACCACAAAAACATCTGTTCCCATACGAGCGCTCCTTAATAACGCATGAAATAAGTGATTGTATCCTATGAAAGCCGCAGGACTTTAGCAAGCCCTGGCCGGTGCGGATCATGAGGGGATAACCATATCCTCCACTTCGGATTCCTTCTTAAAGAATTTGACATATTCCCCATATTCTTTATCGACCTCGGCGATATGGGTTAATATCCAATCCCGTAGAAACCGGGCAAAGATGTTAGGTACGATTGCCTTACCGCTCTCGAATTTTTTAACATCTTCAAGCACTTTCTTCACAAACGCCTCATGCTGCCTTTTATGTTCCGGTAATCCCGGAAACCCAATCCGTTCCATGAGCTTTTCTTCCGCTGAGAAGTGAAAGTTTACATACTGCACTATATCATGCATGGCCTGCTTGAAATAAAACCGTGCCGTCTCAGTTCCGCTAAGACAGGCGTCATAGAGCCGAGCGGTGAGTTGCACCAGTTCTTGATGCTGCGCATCAATTTTTGGTATGCCTACCGAATAGGAATCTTTCCATTCAACGAACGTATTTTCTTCCATAAAATCTCCTTTATGAAAATTTCCTTCATGCAGCCGAAAGCATTGAATAACCATAATCGTTCTACTTGTCTTTGTATTCGGTTTAGTCTACTATAAAAGCATTGGTTATGTCTATATCGTCAAGGGGAGAGCAACCATGAAAAGAGGCGCGCCGCTTCGCCAAGCAACACTGGTATTGGAAGACGGTTCTGAATATGCAGGCTGGTCCTTTGGATATCCCCGATCCCAGGCAGGAGAGGTGGTCTTTACCACGGGCATGACCGGCTACCCCCAGTCTTTGACCGATCCCAGTTTCCGGGGACAGATTCTCGTCTCCACCTATCCCCTGATGGGAAATTACGGGGTTCCGGTCCAGCCTAACGGTGAGCCCTATCGGGATGAGCAGGACATTCCCCTGCACTTTGAGTCCGACCGGATTCAGGTTGCGGGTTTTGTGGTCGCGGAGGTATGCGAGGAGCCGAGCCATTTCGCATCAGGTCGTTCCCTTTCCGCCTGGCTTGAGCAGCACCAGGTTCCCGGTATCTACGGCATTGATACCCGTTCCCTCACCTGCCGTTTGCGGGAACAGGGGGTCATGCAGGGCAAGATCCTGGTAGCGGGGAGCCGGGATCTTACCCTGGATTCAGGACTGCTCCTCCACCCAGTGGCGGATGTGTCCCCCAAGGCACTTAAAACCTTTAGACCCCGGGGTAGCGGCGACGCAAAGCTCCCCCGGATAGCCCTCATTGACTGCGGGGCCAAGGCAAACATCCTCCGCTGCCTGCTTGCCCGGAACGTGGAAGTGATCGATCTTCCCTGGGATCATGATCTCTGCGGTTTTGCCTATGACGGCCTGTTCCTTTCCAATGGCCCCGGAGACCCCAAGGCCTGCGGCAAGACCATCGCCGCGCTCCGCCATGCCTTTGACCGGGGAAAGCCCATCTTCGGGATCTGCCTGGGCAACCAGATCATGGCCCTGGCTGCGGGCGCGGACACCTACAAGCTGCCCTATGGTCACCGAGGACAGAACCAGCCCTGCATTGAAGTGGGGACCAAGCGCTGTTACATCACCAGCCAAAACCACGGGTATGCGGTACGGGGGGATACCCTTCCCAAAACCTGGGAACCCTGGTTCATCAACGCCAATGACGGCACCATCGAGGGCATCCGATCTACCGAAGGTCCCTTTTCCGCGGTACAGTTCCACCCTGAAGGATGCCCTGGTCCCCGGGACACGGAGTTCCTGATTGACCGGTTTATAGCTGCACTTTCCTAAGGACCCGCGCAGCAATAAACACCGGCTTCTCTTGATGTTGGCATATTCTTCAGGGCTGCGGGTAAGTGAAGTTACGGCCTTCAAGAAGGAGGATATTGACCTTAGCCGAAAAACCATCTTGATTCGCTCCGGGAAGGGTCGTAAGGACCGGTTTACCTTGCTTTCGGACCGGGCCGCTCAGTAGTATTACCTGCTCTATTCGATAGAAGGGTGGCTGTTCCCCGGCCAGCCGGCATCGCAGCATCTTTCAATACGATCCGCTCAAAGGGTCTTTGATAAGGCCATGCAAAAGGCTGGAATTTCCAAAAACGCCTCGATTCACAGCCTGCGCCACTCCTTTGCAACGCATCTTTTGGAAGGGGGTACTAATGTAAGGTATATCCAGGAGCTTTTGAGCCATGTTTCTATCAGGACTACCGAGCGTTATACCCATGTTACCGCCGATCTGTGCTGCGTATCCAAAGTCCTCTGGATAACCTCTCGGATGAGGATTGAAAAGATATAAAACGAAAGAAGTTTCGTATATAGGGAGTTAGGCGACATTTTTCTTGAAATTTTTTTAAAAAACGGTTGACAAAAAATGAAACATAAAATATAGTGAAAGGGTACTTGACAAAAGGAGATTTTTGTGTATGATAATTACAGGGCAACAGGGCAACCTTTATCACTTAATTGGAAACTAAAGGCATTCATTCAAAATGCTATATCTTTGTTCCCCAAATCAATATCG
>JAISPY010000180.1 GCA_031274565.1 Treponema sp. | reverse complement strand
CCCTTCATTCTCCCGAAATCCGGGGAAGATGAGTTCGTCCATGTGCCGGAGTATGTCTTCAATGCTCTCCCGGCTGGGAAGATTGGTGCCCCCCGCATGATTTACCAGTCCATAGGAACCATACGAAGTAACCAGCGCTTCGATACTGTTACTGAGCCTATCCATCTTGTCCTCCGATGCTCTCTTCCACAATGCCGCATTGGGCTTCTTGGGTTTGATGCTCCAAGAGCTTTCGCCGGCCTGAGAAAAAAGCCCGAATCGCTGGGGTTCCTTCCCGAACCGCCCGTTCCCCGAGTTCGATAAGTTCCTTTTTTCTGAAAAAATTAAAGGCGCTCGCCTGGTTTGCCGCATAGATGGTCAGATCCGCGGGGAACCTGCGTTTTCGCTCCATCACGTTAAGGGCCACTTCAATGGCCCGATACACCATGTGCGGCCCGGTTTTCAATTCCGAAACCGGTACAGCCCTAAAATGGCACACATCCACCGCTAAGATCCACTTAAAGCCCTCGTTCCGAGCGATATATACGGGCATATTGTCCGCCAGGCCCCCATCCACCAGGCATTGGGGTACCCCGTCCTCTGCGATTTCAACCAGGGGTTCAAAAAAAGCGGGAAAGGATATGGAGGCTCGTATGGCCTGCGCCACCGAGCCGGAACTGAACACCCGTTCCTTGCCCGAAACCAGATCGACCGCATTACAACGAAAGGGAATCTTCGTTTCCGCAAAGGTCTTCCCCCCGGTAAGTTCCTCAAACAGTTTTAAGAGCCCCTGGCCAGAATCGATTCCCCGCCGAGTGGCGAAGTTTCCAAGCATCTGACCGGTTTGAAACACCTTACCCACCGGACCATTGAGCTTAAACACGAACCCATCCAGGTACTTATTGATATCAAATTCTTCTATAACCATGCGGTTAAGCTCCGTCGGGCTTATACCACAGGCGTACAGTCCTCCCACGATGGCCCCCATAGAAGTACCCACCACTAGAGACGGCTCCGGGATCCCCATGCTTGAGAGGGCATTCAGAATCCCCACATGGGCAAACCCCTTAGCGCCACCTCCAGAAAGCACCAGCGCCCATTTTAGGTTCTTATTGATTTTCATAACGTATCACTATGATAAAAAATAGTTCATTTCCTACGGGTAAACAAGGGGTAGCTTCAGGGCCAGCGCATATACACAAAAGAGTCCGCGAATGACGCGAATGAACGCGAATTAGAGAATGACCACCGTGCTTAATCCGTGTAATTCGCGTCATTCGTGGACAAAAATTTTTATGTGTACTAGTCCTGGGGGGGAGGTTTGGCGGGGTGTTGCAAAAAGTCCGTAGGGGGCAATCAAGAGGACCTCACCGGTTGACGGATTTTCACGGATAAACGTACCATGCGATATGGAATTTGATCTAACTGACCCATTACTCGACGCTATCCTCTTTGCTATGGAAGATCAGCAAGGGGACTTCCTCATGGATACCCAAGAAGGGGTGGTGGTACCGCGAAACGCAGGATGTGCCGCCGCTCCTGTGGAGAAACAAGCGCCCCGGGAAAACCATGAAGCGGCGGTCCGCTACCTGGAACTGCCCCACTGGAATTCCACCGACGGCTACCAACTGATGGAACGGTTTACCGGGAAGTGCAAGAACGCCCTGCTCCGCACCGCATTGACCGGTGCGCTAGACCGGGGTAAGGGGGTTTTCCGGGCCTTTAAAGATACCCTGCATCAGTACCCGGAAGCGGAAGAACGCTGGTTTTCCTTTAAAACCCGGGAAATGAAGCGAGAGATCCTCCGCTGGTATAATGCCCTGCGGGATGCCTGGGGCCTGGAACGTATCGGGATGGAACCGGAAGAAACCGGCGACCTGGTGCTGGAGGACTTCATATTCTGGGAACCCAAGATACAAGACCCTGCCGCTGCCGCGGAACTGTACCGTCGGATCCGTGAGGCCGGGACCACCACCGGCGGGGAGGAGGCGCTCATCGGCGACCTGATCCTGGCAGTGGAAAGCGGGGGTGGTGATTTTGCCGGGTATATTGCCGCAGTAAAGCAGGGCAAAACCCTGTCTATATGCGCCCTGGAGGTAAGCGCCGAATACCGGGGACTGGGCCTCGGATCAGCGCTCCTTTCCCGGCTGCTGGATACCCTGGACCCTCGGAACCTCTCCCTGGTAAGCATCGACCTGCCCGTTGAAGCGGAGGGGTTTTCCCGGGTGCTGCTCCGCAATGCATTTAGGCCCTCGGTAACCCGGTATTGTTTGCCCTTACCCGCCTCATACCAGCATGAACACCAGGAGACCGATAAAAGCAAGGGTTATCCCGATCCCAGCGCCTAAGAACATACAGGATACGATTTCAAACATATAGGCTTTGAGGGTATACTTCCGGGCCAGTTTCTCAGGATTCCCTGGGATCGCGCCAAAGATGGCAAAGGGATCCTGCGGTTCCTGGGGGAGCTGCGGTTCCGGGGGCAGCTCGTTCGGCAGAGCCTCGGCGGAAGGTTTTTCGCCCAAACTCCCAAAGATATACCACCCGGTTTTATGCCCCCGGGGTTCAGGGAGCAGGAGGGGAATCCGGTCTGCCCCGCAGGGTAATAGGGCATAATAGACCCCGCCGTACCGCTCTCCATCAGGAAGCCGACACTCCCAGGCGCCGGGAACCAAGTAGGTTAAGGGAAGCCGCGCCAAATCCCGGTAGGCTCTGAAGATCCGGGCCCGCCACCAGAGCCGCCGGTAGAGTGCCGTACAGAGGAGTCCCGGGGGGATCAGGGGAAACAAGGGCGTAAAGAGGAAAATAAACGCGGTAATCCCGGTCAGGTGAAAGACCGGTCTTGGCAAAAAGAACGCGGCTAAGAGAAGCTCACAGAAGGCCCCCAGGACAAAGGCGTAGGGGGTGAGGGGGTTCCAATATTCATTCCTATTCCGTCCTGCCCGGATGGTACGGAGCGTCAGGGTCCGATCCGGGCCGTCATAAAAAATAAGCAGCAGGGGCTGTTCCGGGGTGGAAACAAAGCCCCGCCGCGCTTCCTGCAGGACCACCTTTCCTCCCACAAAGACCTTGGCGCCCTCGGTGAGGGAAGAAACTTGATCCCAGCGGATCCGCTCAGGGGCCTCTTCACTGGGATCAAAGGATTCAGGGACCGCTCCCCCTTCGGTCATGGGAAGCATATAGGTATGGGCGCCGGCGAGGGTAACCGGTATGGTCAAGGTTTCGCTCCGAATCCACAGGGTATGGCCGTCGGTGGATTCAAAGCCCCCGATGAACCGGTATACCCCCCCCTCCACGGTGATATGCCGGTAGGCCCCATAGTCCAGGAGGGGCTTGAGTCGGAGCGCATCGAAGCGCTGCCGAAACATCCGCCAGGAATGGCGGCTTACAAAGCCTCCTGCTACCGGGACAAGACCGTACCAAAAAACTGCCAAGGCGATGATCACTAGTAAATCAACAATCCGCAGGGTAGTATTCCTCCATGCACGAACATACAACCGAGTCTAAGCAACCGGAATCTATCATGGTAGGCGCTTTGGCTACCAATTGCTGGCTCTATCCGCTTATCGAAGCTGCTCCGGAGCCGGGCATCGCCGTGCACCGTCCCTGTGCGGTGATCGATCCCGGCGCGGAAGCGGATCTTATTATAGCACGGATAGAACGATTACATCTCTACCCGAGGTATGTACTTCTGACCCACGGCCACTTTGATCACCTGGCAGCCCTGCCCGATCTCATTGCCCATTACCGGGATGTCCAGATTGCGATCCACCAAGAGGATGCCCAGTACCTCGGCCCTGACGCCTATAGGGTGCATCGGGCAGCCTTTCTTGCCGTCGCGGGATCCGCCGCGTATGTGGATGCCCTGTGGGAATCCATACCTGCTCCGACAACCCTCCTCACCGAAGGGGATACTATCGGTCCTTTCCAGGTCTTGCATCTGCCGGGACATAGTCCAGGTTCGGTAGGGTTTTATGATGCGGATATGAAGCTGCTTTTCAGCGGGGATACTCTGTTTAAACAGGGTATAGGGCGCACGGACCTTCCCGGTGGGGATTGGAATGCCTTGCAGAAAAGTTTAAAACGGCTTTTGGTCCTGGACGAGGATATCCGAGTCTATCCTGGTCATGGATCGGAGACCACCATAGGAGCGGAACGCTGAACCGCAGAGCCGGTACCCAGGTCCGCGGAGGACCTGGACACCACGAATCAGTTCAAGCAGGAGCCGTGTCGTGCTTCCGCAGGATAAGTCCTGTCCGATGGATCTTGTGGTTCAGGCATGGAACGGTGAACCCCTGACCCCCCGGACTAAGGCCATGCCTGAAGGTAACGCCATAGGGCTCCCATCAGTCCGTGATGCGCTCCTCCGGGGCTGATGGAAGCTGGGTAACTACTACCTGCCTGGGGGCGGCCCGGCTAGAGGGTCAAGGCTACGGAAATATCGTAGCAGTAATCCCCGATCTGCTCGATACGGCGGACCAGATCGATGAACAAGAGTTCGGTTTTGACGTCCTGGCCCGCTTCAATGCGTTTGCGTCCTAGTTTGCGAAGTTTATTCTGGGACTTATCAATTTTATCCTCCAGTTCTTGCGCATAGACCAATTGTTCCTGGCTCAAGGAACTGCCCAGATGCTCCTGGACAAAGTGCAGGGACGCTTCCACCATGCCCATGTAGGGCGTCAGGGCTTCCGTTTCTTTCTGTTTGAAGGGGAGGTTTTTCTTAACGCTCCGTTCAAGCAGGAGGCCCACCCGGTAACATTCGTCGCTTACCTCCTCCAGGTCCGCTACGATCCGCAGCAGCAGCGAAACCTTTCGTTCAGACTCGGGACTGAGCTGCTGCCGGGTACACTCGATGAGGAACCGGGTCAGTTCCTCCCGCATCTGGTCGGCATATTGTTCCTGTTGCTCCATATCCTGCAGTAAAGACGCCACGGCGTGTTCCTTATCAGTATCTTGCTGGAGGAACGAGAAGGGGGCAATGATCTTCCCGTACATCGACGCGACAAGCCCTGCCATGTCCCGGATTTCCTTTTCCGCCTGGAGGATGTTGAATTCCGGGGTATCTTGGATGGAGCCGGATTTGTATTCCAAGGTATAGGGGCACGGGGCACGGGACGCCCCGGTTTCCGGCCGGTCTTTAATCAGAACCGTAACCAGGGCGGCAAAGGGCTTCACAAAGGGGAAGAACAACAGGGTGTTCAGTACGTTGAATATGGTATGAAACATGGCCAAATGGGTGGTTATCCCGGTCCCGGTTACGCTGCCGGGCGTAACCCAGTCCACGATCCAGAGGAGGGGTTGAAAGCAGATCAAGGCCCAGATGGTCCCCAGCACATTAAAGAGCACATGCACCAGCGCGGCCTGGCGGGCTGCGGTCTTCGTCCCGATGGAAGCCAGCGCCGCATCTATGGTGGTACCGATATTGGCCCCCAGGATCATGGCCGCAGCCATAGGGTAGCCGATCAGACTGCTGTGGGCCATGGTGAGCATGATCGCGGTGGAGGCGCTGGAAGAGTGGGTGATCACGGTCATAAGGAGGCCAATCCCCGTGCCGATCAGCATGGAAACAAAACCCCGATTGGAAACCGAACCGATAAACGAAAGGGCTTCAGGACTGAGCTTGGGCATGGACTGGGTAAGAAAATCCAGACCCAGGAACAGGAGCCCAAACCCCAAGATCACCTCTCCCAAGTCTCGGTGCTTCCATTTGAGGATCCGCATCACAAAGCCTAATCCTATCGCGGGGAGGGCCAATGCGGAAATGCTCAAGGTGAACCCCACCAGGGAAACGATCCACCCGGTGACAGTAGTACCGATGTTGGCCCCCATGATGACCCCAATGGCCTGGGTAAGGGTAAGCAGCCCCGCATTCACAAAGGAAACCACCATCACCGTGGTTGCCGACGAGGACTGGATAATGGCGGTAACCGCGCAGCCGGTTAATACCGCGCTCCCCCGGTTGCCGGTCATAAAGCCCAGGACCCGCTGCAGTCGAGAGCCTGCGGTATGCTGGATCCCGTCGCTCATCACCTTCATACCATAGAGGAAGAGGCCGAGACTACCGCTTATACGAAATATAAAATCAAGATAGGTCATCTGCTTGAGGACTCCTTTTCTGATGGAGCGTTGCGTATCTGACGAGCAGGGGTGCTCCGAAAACCAGCAGCATCGTAACCACCGCGGAAGCATGAACATACCCGGATACACAGACCTGCGGTCCAATGGGATATGCGGAGTTTTCTGCTTCCCATGGATTGCTGAGCGGAATTAAGCTGGATAGTCATGGTTGCTTAGTATACCCGTACCTGGTATGAACGTTCCTTCATCCCCTTCTATACTATATAAAAAGCCGCCGCGTTACCAGTCGTGTGGCTTGGAGGGGCTGGCCCAGGCAAGCTGCCGGATGACCTGATCGATCCCGCGGCAACCCTGCAACCGATGCGGCTATGGTACAAGAAACCATCCATACGGATCACAGAGCCATTTGAAACAGAAAAAACCGCCCATACCTGGTTCCTTGTGCGTATCCTAGTCCCCGTAATCCGTGGAATCTTTTCCCCTGGTCGAACTCACGGAACACCTATTCCATCGATGCGGGTGGCGCTCAGTCCCGCTATCGCCGCGGTGAGCAGGTCCATATCCGGCGGGATACCCAGGGGCTCCCCTGTTGCGCTTTGGGCCGAGGCCGCGTCCTTAAGCCCATTGCCCGTTACCAGAGAAACCACCACCGCATCCCCAGGGATGCGGCCCTGTTCCGCCAGCTTCTTCAGCCCCGCCGTACCGGTTACCCCCGCAGGTTCACCGAAGATCCCGCTGCTGGCCCCCAAGAGCCGCATGGCCTCAAGAATCTCCTCATCCGAAACATTCACCACCAGCCCCTGGGATTCCCGGATAGCCCTGAGCGCCTTCTCGCCGTTCCGGGGAACCCCCACCGCGATGCTATCCGCCAGGGTGTTCTCCTCCATCCACACAATCGGTTTCCCCTCCGTAAAAGCCCGGTTCACCGGACAGCAGCCCGCAGCCTGGACGCTGATGAGTTTGGGCAGCCGGTCGATGAAGCCCAAGGCATAGAGGTCTTTGAACCCCTTCCACACCCCCGCGATGGTACAGCCGTCCCCCACTGAAACCGCCACGTAATCCGGGGCCTTGAACCCAAGCTGCTCGGCAATCTCCAGGGACACCGTCTTCTTACCCTCCGAAAGATAGGGGTTGATGGCCGCGTTGCGGTTATACCAACCCCATTTCTCGATGGCCTGCGCGGAAAGCCGGAAGGTATCCTCATAATTGCCCTTGACGCTGATAACCTGAGCGCCGAAAATCATCAGTTGGGTAACTTTACCCTTAGGCGCCCGCTCCGGTACAAAAATAACCGATTTGAGTCCCATGGCCGCAGCGTTTCCCGCGAGGGAAGATGCCGCGTTTCCCGTGGAAGCGCAAGCCACTGTGGACATCCCCGCATGGGCTGCCCGCACCACCGCAACGGCGGACGCCCGATCCTTGAGGCTCGCCGTGGGATTAAGCCCGTCGTCTTTAACATAGAGGTTTTGTAGCCCTAAAAGCTCTCCCAGTTTCTCCACCCGATAGAGAGGCGACCAGCCCACCCGCAGCGGGCTGAGTTTGCTCCCTTCTTCCACCGGCAACAGCTCCAGATAGCGCCATAGGGAATATTCCTTCCGGCTCAACAGCTTCTCCCTGGTCAACTGGGATTTGATATACCGGTAATCATAGATGATCTCCATGACCCCGCCGCATTTCGTACAGCTATAGGTACGATCCCCTGCCTCATATTCAGCCCCGCAGTTAATACAAACCGCCCCAACCACATTCCTCATCTTTTTTCCTGTCCATCCTTAACCGTGTTGTTTCTAGCGGGGGCTTCCTCGGTTCATGCGCCGAATGGGTTTGCCGCTCCCCGTTTTTTGCTTGTCCATCCTTAACCGTGTTGTTTCTAGCGGGGGCTTCCTCGGTTCATGTGCCGAGAGGTTTTGCCGCTCCCCGTTTTTTTCCTTGTCCATCCTGAGCCGCATTGTTTCTAGCGGGGGCTTTCTCGGTTCATGCGCTGAGAGGGTTTGCCGCTCCCCGTTTTTTCCTTGTCCATCCTGAGCCGCATTGTTTCTAGCGGGGGCTTTCTCGGTTCATGCGCCGAATGGGTTTGCCGCTCCCCGTTTTTTTTCTTGTCCATCCTGAGCCGTGTTGTTTCTAGCGGGGGCTTTCTCGGTTCATGCGCCGAATGGGTTTGCCGCTCCCCATTTTTCTGCTTGTCCATCCTGAGCCGTGTTGTTTCTAACAGGAGCTTCCTCGGTTCATGTTACAGAGCCGCCAAAAGTCCGGTTCGTTCATTGAACTCCTGGATCAGCGCGTCGATTGCCGCAGCCTGTTTTTGTACTCCCTGAAAGGATTTTTCCTGGTGATACCACTGGTCATTCAGTTCTTCTGCGGTCCGGCCCTGCTGTTCTACCCAGGTATAGTACTTCAGGTTATGAAGCTGCTTGCGATCCTGGTAGGTGAGTTCCCGCATCGCGTCGGTTCGTATCCCCTGTAAGCTCCTGCCAAAGTCCGCTGCGGCCTGGCCGATCTGATATGCCCCGTATTCCTGCCGCAGTTCCTCCAGCCGGGACCGGTACATCTCCACCGAATCGGTAAGCACCGTGGCGACCACCTCATGGGGACCAAGCTCATAATACTTGGCAAACTTGATGGCGCAGAGCATATTGGCAATGCCCGAAATCCCCATGTACGAGAGGAGGGCTATCTGATCAGGGTTAAGCCCTGCTTCAGCGGCTAGGTACGCTTTACCAGCGTCCTCGTTAAACAGCCGCAGCAGCGCGATAGGATCCGCGTCGTCGATGGCGATAACCAGGTCGGTATTCTTCACGTTGTGCACCCACGGAACATGCTTGTCGCCGATGCCCTCGATCCGGTGCGATCCGAACCCATTGTTGAGGAGGGTCGGGCATTGCAGTGCCTCCCCGACCGCGATCTTACTCAAGGGGTACCGTTGCTTGAGGTAATCCCCGCTTCCCAGGGTCCCCGCAGAACCAGAAGTGAAACAGACCCCGGCAAAGGTATCCTCCGGCCCTTTCAGGCGTTCAAAGGCTTCGGCAATGGCCCTTCCGGTTACCTGGTAATGCCAGAGGTAGTTGCCCATTTCCTCAAACTGATTGAAGATGAGCACATCCTGACGGGTGGCCTTCAGTTCGTGGGTCTTGTCGAAGATCTCCTTTACGTTAGATTCAGTACCAGGGGTGGCGATGATCTCCCCGGCGATCGTTTTAAGCCAGTCGAAGCGCTCCCGGCTCATGCCTTCCGGAAGGATTGCCACCGAGTCCACCGCTAAGAGCTTTGAATTGAAGGCCCCGCCCCGGCAGTAATTACCCGTGGAAGGCCACACCGCTTTTTGGCGTACCGCATCGAATTGGCCGGTTACCAGCCGGGGCGCAAGGCAGCCGAAAGCCGCCCCCACCTTATGGCAGCCCGTGGGAAAAAACTTCCCCACCATGCAGATGATCCGGGCGTCTACCCCGGTGAGGCTCCGGGGCAGCTCGATCCCATTAGGCCAGCCGTACAGTCCGCCGGATGGTTTTTGCTCGTTTTTCCAGCTTATTCTGAAGAGGTTCAGGGGGTCCACATCCCAGAGGCCGATGCTTTTCAGCCGTTCCTTGATAGCATCCGGGATCAACCCTGGGTCTTGCATCTGGGCGAAGGTGGGGATGATAACCCCCTTTTCCTTGGCCTTTTGAATATTCTTTTCCAGAACCGGTTTATTAAGCGTCAAATCAATCATGGCCTTTACGCTATTGCTCCTTATGTACGGGTATGCTTTTTAAGATACACCGGTTTTCCCGTTCTGTAAAGGCGGGATAGAGCCTGCTGCAGGACGAGGGCATATAAAAATTTTTGTCCACCAATTACGCGAATTACACGGATTAAGAACGGTGGTCATTCGATAATTCGCGTTAATTTGCGTCATTCGCGGACTCTTTTGTTTATATGCGTCGGCCCTAACCCGTTGTTTTTCGATACTAGTACCGATACGAGTACCGTGGTAGTATGGTTAAAAAGATACAGGAGGAGTAGGTATGACGCAAGCGGTGCGAGGGGTTCGGTTTTTATCTATGCTGCTGCTGGGAAGCATACTCGTTACCCGGCCTGGTCTGCTCCAAGCGCAGGTTAATACGGATGAGTTGGGGAAAGGGCAGGCGCCGGTTGAATTTTTCAATTATGAAGGACCGGTTACCCGGATCGATTCCAGGGCCCAGATCCGGGGTATTGGGTATACCCTGGGGACCGCGGTACGTTCCGGCGTTACCCGGAGCGGCTCTGAGAGCCGGTACTTCGTGATCCATGGGGCAGCCGCCCCTGAGGGCACTCGATTGGATGCGGATATTTTCGGCCTGGGGAGCGGCGTTGGCGTGGATCACATCAGGAACCTCAGGCTCATTGTGCAGGGGTATTTGGAAGGGGCCTATCAGTATTCGGCCCAGGATGCCAATCTCCTGGCTCAATACATCACCATCTATAACGCGGTATACCGGGGGAATTGGGCCTATTTCAATGGGATCTATAAAAGAACCGTCCTGAGCTATCTCAGTCCGGACAAAGCAGGGCTTTCCCTGCGGTTTAGTGAATGGCCGGGAAAAACCCTCATCCTCATACCGTTAGGCATAGGAACCGCCGGTTCCTTGAGCGCCATAGATACCACCTCCATCAGCGATTCCACGGTACTCGGTGAATTGCGTAAAGAAGGGGATTTGAGTATGGATCAGCGCAGGGATATGGTGGAATTCAAGGAACGGGAAGCGGAAGAAGCGGAACAGGAAGCCCTCCGGCAGCAGCAAGCGCTGGCGGAGGAAGAAGCTCGGCTCGCCGCGGAACGGGCGGCCCTGGAAGCTGAGCAGGAGCGGATCGCTCAGGAACAGGCCCAGGCTGAAGCTGCCGCAGCGCAGGGGCAGTTGAGTCCCGAAGCCGCCGCACGAGCCGCCCAGGAATTAGCTGCCCAGGAAGCTGCCGCACGAAAACGGGAACAAGAACTCGCGGAGCAGGAAGCCGCCTTAGCAGAACAGCGGGAACAGGCTGAGCGGCTGGAAGCATTCGCCGAACAGAAGCGGGATGAGGCGCAGCAGGATCGGGAAACTATCGCCGGAGATCAACAGGAACGCATGGATGGGGAGGTACTGCCGGTTCAGGCAGATGGAGCCCAGGAGGCTGCGGCAGCAGAAGATGACGGCGGCGATACGGCGGATGGAGCAGACGGCGCGGAAGAGGCTACGGCAGGGGAAGATACTGGCGACGATGCTACGGATGGAGCAGGCGGCGCGGAAGAGGCTGCGACCGGGGAAGATGACGGTGGCGATGCCGCAGATGGAGCCGAGGAGGCCGCGGCAGGGGAAGATGACGACGATGCCGCGGATGGAGAAACGGGCGATGCGGAGGAGACCGGCGAGGAAAGCGGCGCTGAGGATGATCCTGCGGCGGAATCCGCCAAGGAAGCGGGCGGCGAGGAGTCTGCTGAGGCGGATCAGATGGAACAAGCCCTTACCGCGGTGGAAAATGCCCAGGTGCCGGGGATTGTAGGGATGGTCATAACCGGTTCCGGGGCGTCCTTCGGCACCATCATCAAGCTCAATCCCGCATCCGGCAGGGAATTGAAGCGTACTGAGTTGGACACGATCAATATTAGAACCGTGGTCTTGGTGGATACGCAGATCATTGCCGTGGCAAAACTGGATGGCCTGCGGTTGGTCGCCATCGATCCGGATACGCTGGAGCTGGCGCATCAAGGGGAGGATACGATCCACCCTGATAGCCTGCTCTGGGTTAATGGCACGGATATCTATGGGATCATCGTTTCCGAAGGAAACTGCTACCTTGCCCGGTTCGATACGGCCTTGATCCGGCAGGCCCAATCGGAGCTTACGATACATCCTTATGGGACGCTTATCTTCCAGGAAAACATGCTGGTAACCCAAAGCGCCGACGGTACCGCGGTGATCCTGGACCCCGTAGATTTGACCCAAGGGCGATAACTGGGTTGGGCTGGGGGCCTGGTCCCCCAGCATGTTTTTACGCCTTTCCCCGTGGGGAATGAGCCGGATTTTTGGGCTGCCGCTGGCGCAGCTTCATTTTTAAGTAGCAACATAGGGAGGGACTTTGGGCGACGCCCCGTCGAACCACCTCCGCGGGAAGCCGGTACTGCGTTGGGTCTATCCCGGCTTTGCCCTGTCTTGTTCATACCGGGGTATTTCAGTATAGTGAGGATACGATGTCTGGTAAGCTCATCATACAAACCTATAGGCTCCTGCTCTTGCTGGTACTCGGTCTTATCCCCCTGTACCCACGGGACATCGTGATAATCGTGGAAGACACCGATTTAGCCCTCCCCTTGGAAGGGGCGAGGATCCGTTCCTGGGACGGAGCGGAATATACCTGCGATACGGAAGGTACGGTGCATCTGAATGTTCCCGATGATAGGCAGGTGGTGATCCAAGCCACCTATCCGGGCTACGAAACCAGCAGGCTCCGCATCCCCATGACCGGGAGCAGCTTTACCCTGGGCCTGCAGATGAGCGGCGTCATGGAAAACCGGGAACTGGTGATCGAGGCCCCGCGGCCCGGGGTAAGTGAAACCAAAAGCGGCCGGAGCGTGGCCATATCCGATAAGGATCTCGCCCGGACCGCGGAGATCGGCATCATCGAAGATGTAATGACTTCGATTAAGCTCCTCCCCGGCGTAGGATATGCAGGGATGTTTAACGCCATGCCCTCTATCCGAGGCGGGTCCCCCGGGGACTTGATGGCGGTGATGGACGGGTTCTACATCGAGCAGCCCTACCACTGGGGAGGCGGGGTTTCCATCTTCGATCCCCGGATGGTCCAGAGCGCCAAACTTTCCCACGGGGTGTTTTCTTCCCGGTACGGCCATACCATTTCAGGACTCTTAGAAATAACCTCGAAAAAGCCTTCCAGTACCGAAGTTGAGCTTGAACTGGGCCTGTCTTCCAGCGCTACGAACCTGAACCTTGCCTATCCCCTTGGGGGAAAAGGAGGGGTCATGGTCATGGGGAAGCTCACCTATTGGGACCCCTTTGTATGGGTGGCCAAGCAGTTCGTGGAGGAGGTGCAATACATTACCACCGCACCCTATATCAGGAGCGGGGCCTTCTCGGCAAACTACCGGTTTACCCCGGATCTGGAAGTGAGCGCTCACGGCTTTATCGGCGGGGACGGCATTGCCGCGTATTATCAGAACGAAAGTGTGGCTGAGAACCTCCTCAGCAAAAGCGATATGCGCGCCAGTTGGGATAATAAGGTGGGCTTCCTGATTACCGGGCTTACCCTGAATCCCCTTCCCGCCATGGTGCTCAAAGGTACCGCGGGAGCGGGTTTTCATAGCACGGACCTGGATGCCCAGATGTATAACGATGTGCAGGTTCCCTATTCCCCGGGTTTCATCGAGCGCTGGGATACGCTTGATGGGACAGCGGACGAGAAAATAAACGGAGAGACCGCCTACTCCCTTACCAATGAGATGGGCGATACCATGACCGAGTTGACCGTCAATTATCAGGGACGGCTCGATTTTGACTGGGACCTGAGCCGGGGCTTGCTCTTTGCCGCAGGGGTCCAGGAACTGTACAGCCAATGGATCGAAGAGGAACAGGCGCGGATCTGGCGGGAGACCTTGGATCCCGCCAAGACCCTGGCGGAAGGTACGCCCTGGTATACCCATTATCCGGTTACGTTCAGCAACGATGTACGGAACAGCGGCTTTTTTTCTTCCGCCTATTCCCTTTTGGAGTACGCGAGTCCCGCGCAGCGTTTTGGCGCTGAATTGGGTTTGCGGCTGGATCATCTCTTTTTTGTGGGAAATGACTTTACCATTCAAAGCGCCCCGGTCCTGAATCCCCGGCTCAATCTCGACTTCGGCATCCTCAAGAACCACGGCCCCATCGACGCGCTCTCCCTCACCTTGGGAACCGGCTTGTTTTCATCCATGAATACCAACCTCATCTATATCAATCAAGATAGCGGCATCGGGGATTTTGATCTAAAACAAAGCCGTTCCTGGACCAGTATCCTGGGAACCAAGATCGATTTCTTTGAAAGCTACAGTGTTACTATCGAAGGGTACCTCAAGCGCGTGTTTGATCGCTCGTATCAGACCTTAGTCTCCCAGGGGGATACCCTCAGGATGGACTATCGCTTTGACGGGGAGGGCTTCATCTGGGGTTTTGACGGTATGCTTCAGAAATTTGCATCCCGGTATTGGGACGGCTGGATCTCCTATTCTTTTACCCATGCCCGGTACCGCAATCCCAGCTCCGCCGAGGAGGGGGATTGGGTGTTTCCCTCGTTTCACCGGTTTCACAACCTCAACCTGGTGCTGAATATCAAACCCATACGAGCCTTCCATATCGCCGCCCGGTTTGGGTTTGCCAGCGGCAGGCCCAAGAGCGTGGTGGGGGAAGTTACGAGCTATCCGGTTACCTTGCCCGATGGCAGGATCATCGAGAAATGGAAACGCTCCTCATCCTATTCCGATACTGAACGGGACGGATTCGCCCTGCCTCTGGACCTCAAGTTTTCCTGGTATGGGTTTAGTAGTCACGGCAAGGGTCAGTGGGAAATCTATGCGGGGGTTGAGAATCTGCTCTCGTTCTTAAAGACCGCCCAGCGGAATACCTCCTTTAACCAATATACCGGAAAGGAAGATGCGGGGAGCACTACCGCGAGTTATGAACTGCCCATACCCATGATCTCCGTGGGGTTTAGGTGGACCTATTAGGAAGGACGTAGGAAGGGGGTATATGAAGCTGGGTATCATGGCATGTATTATCGCGACCCTTTCAGGTTGTACCACCCTGGTTGAAAAGGCGGGGCAGGTTCTGGACGGGTCCCTGTTTGCGGAGCAGACCCAGGGGGTGTACCGGGCGCTTGAAGGCATGGAGCTTAGGCAGGTGCAGGCCAAAGACGGCAGCGAGAGTATCCTAGTCTCCCTGAGCGCCTACCCGGGCCTGCGCTTCCGCGCATCGGCCCCTGAAAGAGACGGCCGGGTGTTCCTGCAAACCCTGTATTTTTTAGGGAGCAGTTATGAAGGCTGGAACGAGCTTACCCTGGAGCTTACCGGGGAAGCCCGGCTTATCATCTCCCGGACCAGTGCTCTCTGGCGGGGAGGGGAATCGCTCGATCGGGTACGGATCACCGGCGGGAAGATCCGGCGGGAGTTGAACCGGCTTTCCGGGGAAGAAGCCCTCAAGGCCTTGCGGAACCGGGATGAACGCATCGCCGCCTTAACCGAATGGATGCATACCCAGCCTGATGTGCCGGATTTTACCGGGGAGGAGGACTTTACCGCGTACTGGAAGCCCATGCTTTTACCGGAACTGGTCCCCCGCAAGAAACGGCCTCCCCAGTGGATAGAAGACCATGCCTTCTGGGTACAGGCGGAAGATCTTCGCTGGAATACGAGCTATACCGCGGCCCTTTTTCCCGAAGCCCTCGGGACCTTGCGTAATTCCGGGGCGCTGCTTCGGGACTGGGAAGAGGCCCTTGGCTGGATCTATGTGCACTATCAATGGGATAGGATACTCGACACGCTTTCAAAGGAATATACCTTGACCAAAATAAGGTAATGGAACTGGTTCCAAAATCTGAAATTTTGGAACTGCCTCAATGGAACAAAGGAAAAAAAGGAAAAAGGGACATCATGCAGCTTAACCGGGGAGGTACACGAAAAAGAACTCGATTCGAAGATGCAGGGGCATCCAGCGATATTGCCTTTCTCTTGATCATCTACTTCATCGTGATTGCGGGATTCAATACCAACAAGGGTTTCATCCTGAATCTTCCCGCCAAAGATTCAACCCGGCTGATCCTCAAAGAAGACCTGTTGCGCTTTGAATTGGACGATAGGGGGGCGCTTCTGTACCACGGGGAGCGCATCGATCTGGATCAGGCGGAACAGACGATCCAGGTTGCAGTCGGGGCTAATCCGAACCTGGCGGTGGTGTTAAGCATCGCGGCCCGTGCGCCCTGGCAGCAGGTGGTTTCCTTCGTGGAATTGGCCCAAACCCTGGAGGTGGAGGCTTTTTCCTTTTCCCTGAAAGACGACCCGGTCCCCGGTGGGTCCACCGGAGGGGCTCTATGAAACTGGTCCGGCAGCGGAAACGGTTCATCGTCCCCCTCAATTCCATGTCTGATGTGGCCTTTTTGCTCCTCATCTTTATTATGCTGGTTTCCCTTATCAATTACCGGCGGGAGGTGCGGATCGAGTACCCCGAAGCGGATACCGCGAAAAAGACCAGTGAAGAAAAGAACCTGGAAATCTGGGTTGACCGGATCGGCGCGCTCTACCTGGACGGGCTTCCCAGTGACCTGAGTGCCATCGAGAACCACATCATTGACACCTATCAGGAAGCGCCGGATACCCGAATCCATATCATCGCAGACCGGGATACCCCCTTTGAGTACGTGAACCGGGTATTGCAGACCCTCCAGATCCTGCAGTACCGGGTGGTCAGTCTGGTGGTAAAGGACCGGTAATGGGAACAGGCGCGCGGGATCCTATCAGCCGGATGCGGCTGGCGCTGTTTCTGCTCGTGGCGGGTCTCCATGGGATAGCGCTCTTTTTCCTGGTGTTCCACCTGGATACGGCGGTAAAAAACCCTGAGCCCGCGGCTCAGGTGCTGAAACTGGTGGATCTGCAGGAAGATACTCCTCCCCCGACCCCCGCTCCCCCGCCGCCGCCTGAACCGCCGCCGCAGCAACAACAACAGATGGTGGAGGCGGTGGCAGAAACTATGATAGAAACCGACGAGGTCCCGGAGGACCAGGTGGTGGTCGATTCCCTGCCCTATGAGGCCCCGCCGCAGCCGGTTCAGGTACAGACCCGAGAAATCGAATACCTTCCCCAGCATCAGGTTTCCAAGACTCCGGTCTTTTCCGAACAGGATATCCGTAAGAACCTGGTCTATCCTCCCATTGCGCTGCGGTCAGGGATTGAAGGGACCGTGATCCTTGAACTGTTTGTGGATGTTCACGGAGAAATTCAGCGGATCATCGTACTGAAAGAAAACCCGCTGGAACGGGGCTTCGGGGAAGCCGCGAAAAATGCCTTCCAAGGTATCCGGGCGCTTAGTCCCGCCGAGGCCAATGGAACCGCCGTGGCGATTCGTTACCGGTATCCCTTCCGATTTGTACTGAGGTAGTCCGGGCGTGCGGGGGCTTTTTGCTATGCCTGGCGCTCCTTCCCCCCCGTAATGAAGCAGTGTACGGAGGGGCGTAAAAAAACTCCAGCCCACCCCCTAGGAACAACCGTAATGCGCCGCGTCTATCCGGTAAGCGAGGCTATTCCCGAATATCCAGGGTCCCATCGGCACGGCCGATAAACACCCGGGGACGCAGCCGGGTAAAAAAGCCGTTTGCTACCACTCCGGGTATCTGGTTTAACTCGATTTCCAGGGCTGCAGGGTCCACAGGATGCTTGAACCGTATATCCAGCAGGAAGTTGCCGTGCTCGGTGATGACCGGCCCTGCCTTACGCAGGGCTTCCCGGAGCTGCGCCTCTGCGCCAAGCGCTTCCAAGGTTTTCATCACCGGGATCCGAGCTTCAGGGATAAGCTCCAGCGGTACGGGAAAGTGCAGCCCCAGGTGTTCCACCTGTTTGGACTCGTCCACCACCACCGCAAAGGATGCCGAGGCATAGGCGACGATTTTTTCCACCAGCAAGGCCCCCCCGCCTCCTTTAACGCAGTAATGCCGGCTATCCACCTCATCCGCGCCATCTATGGTGAGGTCCAAGGTCCCGGCGATTTCAGGAGCATTGAGCGTAAAGAGGGGTATCCCCCAGTGTTCCCCTTCGATGAGGGCCTGATAACTGGTGGGAACCGCCCGGATATCCCGCAAGGTTCCTGCCCGCAGTAAGGCGCCTATGTGCCGCACCGCATAGAGTGCGGTTGATCCCGTACCCAGTCCGAGTTTCATACCGCTTCTGACCAGGGCTTCCACCGCCCCTTTACCGGTCATAGCTTTTATAGCTTGTTGATCCATACCATACCTTATGATTAGCAGGGCGCCTTAAAAATCCATCCGGGACATAAGATGCTCGGGGAATTCAAGCCCCATGAAATGGCCGTACTGTAGTTGGGCCTGCCGGATGAGCATGGCATAGCCGTTGATCACCCGGCATCCCGCGGCTTCGGCCCGCTGTAAACAGCGGGTTCGCGCTGGTTTGTAGATAAGGTCCATGACCACTTCCCTGCCGGAAAAGGTATACCAGGCCAGGGGGTCCGCGTCGGCGTGGCCTTCCATGCCTGCGGAGGTGGTTTGTATGATGATATCCCCATACTTATCCATAAGCCCGATGCCCTGGCTATCCAGGGGGCCCCAGGCAAACCGATAGGGCGCAGCCAGATCCCGGGCCCGGGAGGCATTCCGGTTGAGGATGAGGACCTTTCCGTGGAGGCGGTATAACTCGGCAACGACCGCCCGGGCCGCGCCACCCGCGCCGATGATGGTGATCCATTTGCCCTTGAAGTTTTTCTTCCCGATAAACCGCAAGAGGGAATCGGAAAACCCCTGGGCGTCGGTATTGGAACCTACCCAGCCATCAGGACCGGCGACGATGGTATTACAGGCGCCAATGGACTGCACTTCCTCAGAAACCTGGGTTAAATAGGGCAGGATCTTTTCTTTATAGGGGACCGTTACAGAGGCGCCGGCTATGCCGATTTCCTCGGCTAAGGCGATGAAGGAGCCTATCGCATCTGCGGGGAAGGGGACATACACCGCGTCAGTATGCTCTAAGGCGAATACGGTATTAAAAAAGGGAGGACTGAAGGTTACGGTTAAGGGAAATCCGGTAATCCCGAAGATCCGGGTTTTGTCGGTAATATGCCGGAACCGGTAGTGTTCCGCTAGTTCTTTGGGGTCAAGCTGCCCAGGCGCCGCGGTATGAAAATCAGGGTCCCCTTTAATGGTCGTATAGGATATCTGGGAACCCATCCGCTCCGCGAGGATCCGGGTAGGAGTACCGAAGCGGCCTATGCACAGGAGGATCTTATCCATATCCATGGTTTCCCGGGCGGCTCTGAATACCCGTACCACATCCTCCAGGGACTGGGGCATCACCGCCACCTTGACCAGTTCATCCCCCACATGGCGTAAACTCCGCAGCCGTGCTACGAGATTATCATCCACTCCCTCGATGTTATGATAAGAACGGATGATGCGGGTTCCGAAGGTACGAGCCGCCTCTTCCAAACTCGGAACATGCAGGTACTCTTCCAGGTCCACATAGGCAAAATTATGACGGCGATCCGCGTCCGGGAAGGCAAGGGCCTTGGATAAGAGGCTTATCCTTGACCCTTCGCCGCCCGTAAACTGACCGCCGTCCCGCTCCCGGCGGATGGTTAAAATAACCGGTATATCCACCTTTTCAGGAAAACGCCGGATGAGCAGCCGCTCGTCCGCTTCGAGGCAATCCACCCGCAGTTCCGCCACGTCCACGTACTTCCGGTATTTTTCCAGGATCGCGATATCCTGAGCCAGGGTCTTTCCGGTTAAACAAAGGCATATTTTTGCCATAAACGCTCCTTGTATCGGCGCATACTGCGCTTAGAAGTCCGGACGATAGATAAAAATACCGGATATCACCCCGGCGCTCGTAATATTGATGCGGAGCATGAGCGGCCACGGATGCCCCCGCAGGGGAATCAGGAAATAATCACTGTACATTTGGGTACCTTCCCCCAGCATCCAGGATATTGCGCCGAGGTTATCGCCGATTTTGATGCCGTAGGCGGTTTTGACCTCGATCTGCCACACCCGATCCTTATACACATAGAAATCCCCCGCCTCATAGATAAAGACCACATCATCCTGCCAGGGTTCATGTCCCCGGACCGCATGTACTGATTGGGGAAGCCCGAACCGGGAAACCAGTTCTTCCAGGGTTAAGCCCACGAGAGCCGCGATATCTCCCGTATCGGTCTTGCCGGAAGACTCCCCTTCCTGGGCTATCGCCGCCGGGACTAGATACATATACCATACAAAAAAGAAGATCAGCCCACTGAGCTGGGTATACCGCATACTTTTACTGTACATGAAGATGCTTCCTTTTTGCAAGCAGGACCAAGGCAACGGTCCTTGCTTTTTAAACCGCCGTGTTTTAAAAAAACAAACCGCTTCTGGAATGGCTTCTCAAACGAGGCCTGGAGCCGACCCGTTCAAGGCCCTACCAGAAAAACCGACCACTGTTTCGCGGA
>JAISPY010000161.1 GCA_031274565.1 Treponema sp. | reverse complement strand
AGCGGTAATGTGGATGTATTTGCTCCGGCCTGGGGTATAAACAATGACATATATTTTATATCGAATGTTCAAAATGCCACGGAAATCTGGAAAGCCCACTTGTCCTTAGAATAGTGCATGAAATGTCGTCATTCCACAGGGAAAGTACTAACGAGATGCATGGTACGGCGGTAACGCCGTGAAAATACGGCTGCGGTACGTGCAGGAATTACGTACAAAAATTTTTATGTGACCATAAAAATTTGAATTTTATGGTATAAAACAGCGCCACCTTTTTTAGGGGTGCAAAAATGGAGGCTGCTTATGCAGAAAAAAGGGGTTTTCGTATCGGTTTTGGCATTTATTTTCACCTGCCTTATGGTTTCGTGTGTTTCATTGCAGGATAAAACAATGACACCCGAAGAAAGGCAAACGGCTCAAATACTTGGGTCGGTTACGGCGCAATGGACATCAACGCATTTTCTTCATATTGCAAATTCCGGCAATCTAAAAAATAGAGCGTATACGGAATTAAAAAAGGTTGCACAACAGAGATATCCTGGAAATATTGATATCGTAAATATTTCGATGGCTGGTTCTTTTTCCGGTTGGAATATACTATGGGGCTTGTTCTATTTTGTATCTCCAGTATTGCTGGATGTTCAAAAGATAACCGCTTCGGGCGATGTTATTTCTTATACATCAACCGCACAAGTTGCAGCCATAACACGGAGCCGGACTCAAGGCGTCACCACGGGAATTGATGGGGCAATAAACAGGGCGTGTGAGACTTTGATTTACGAATTACCCAAAAATACAACCATTGCAGTTCTGAGTGTTGCCTCCCGTGATAGGGACACTGCAATCTTTGTTATGGATGAACTGGAATTTCAGTTGGTTGACTCAAAACGATTTGAAATGGTGGATCGTAAAACCCTGGATTCCATACGGGCGGAACAAGATTTTCAGTCATCCGGTGAAGTAAGTGATGATTCAGCGGTTTCCATAGGTAATATGTTGGGAGCTAATATTGTCATAACCGGCAGTATTACCGGGTCAGGAAACACCCAGCGTTTAACCCTGAAAGCCTTGGATGTAAAGACGGCAAAAATCGTAGCCATGGCACGGGAACAATACTAACCTATCGAAAAATAAATACCGCCACCGTCCGTGGCGGCGTAACATAAATGGATGGCTGTTATGCAGAAGAAAAGATTTATCCGATTGATTTGTCCGGCTATTTTAGCCGGTCTTATGGGTTCTTGTGTTTCATTGCAAGATAGAACATTGACGCCGCAGGAAAGAACGGAAACTGAAATAGTCGGTTCGGTAACAAGCACCTTTACGACATTTCAGTTCTTTAATATTCCCGCTAAAGGGAATATTAAAAATAAGGCTTATGCGGAGCTAAAGAAAAAAGCCCAGCAGGAATACCGGGGCAATGTGGACATTAAAAATATTACCATTGCCGGCGGTTTTGCCCTGCCCGAACTGCTCATGCTCGGAGGGGCACTACTCGGCGGCGGTGTCGTCGGCGGTGGACTAACTCTAACATATTCGGTGGGTCCGGGGTTAGCAGTAGGAGGAGGTATACTGCTTACAGGCAATTTTCAGAAAATCACCGCCACCGGTGATGTGGTGGAATACAATGCCGCCACCGGTTCCAGCCGGACTATACAAAATAATGTGCAGGACGCCATGGCGAGAATCAGCGAAGAACTGATAGAAACGCTTCCTGCCAAAGCAAGTATAGCGGTTTTAAGCATTGGTTCAAACGACCGGGCATTATCGGAAAACGCGGTCGATGAACTGGAATTTAATCTTGTCGACGCAAGGAAATTTACCATTGTTGATCGGGTCAGGCTGGATCAGATACGCCGGGAACAAAATTTCCAGATGTCCGGAGATGTCAGCGATGATTCCGCGGTTACTATCGGCAATATGCTTGGGGCAAACATTGTCATAGTCGGGACCATCAGTACCACCGGTTCAAGAGGCCGAATAACCATACGCGCTCTGGATGTAAAAACAGCTCAAATTGTAACCATGGCACGGGAGCCATTTTAATACGTTTGTAAATAAGAAGTACCGCCCCCGTCCATGCGGGCGGCTTCGAGCAGATTTTTCATGGACCGGAACGCTATGAGACCATTTTACCTGTTTAGACGCTTAATTTATGGAGGGTGTATTGATTCAGGGAAAGCCCCGCACGTTCCGCCTGTCGTGCAAGCCGGGCATGAAGACTTTTAGGGAGCTGGACCACCAATTGCTCACTCAAAGATTCGGTATCCAGCGGAACAGGAACCGGGAACCCATTTTCCAGTTTCGTTTCTATCCATCCTTCCATAGCTTCTTTAATATTTTCAAATGCTTCTTGATACGTAAGGCCATCACTCATACAACCGTCTAATTCGAGTACCGTGGCAAGATAATAGCTGCCGCTTGCATCCGTAATATGTCGAATCACTATATGGTATGGTAAGTCAACATAGGCTTTCACCTGCATCATAATCTTCCTCCATTTCCCTCATGGTCTGCCAATATGTTCAAGAATCACGTCAACATAGTATCGTTTTATGGATTCTTCTCCGGGATCGTGAGAACAGCACCGTCCGCTCTGATATAGTGGCGATGGGATCCTTTTTGCCTATCAAACCGGTATCCGTATGCGATAAGTACCTTATGCGCCTCCGCAATACGAATTCCATGAGGTTGATTGCGCATTTTTGTAATAATCTTATCCACATTCGCCATATAGTTGCATGATACGCTATGCAATGCTCAGGATCAAGGTTTCAGGATGCCTGCATAGAACCAATTGCGCGGGTATAGGCATCCCCCGCCTTGCGCTGCGGCCCCTTCCTATGGCATACTCCCCTAAGAGGAGCGTAATCCAGTGTATCAGAACGTTGACCCTAAGGTGCATTTCCCCCAGTTGGAAGAGGCGGTCTTGGCCTTTTGGGAAGAAAAGCATATCTTCGAGCAGTCCCTAAGCCGGCGGGAGGGTGCGGAAGAGTACGTGTTCTATGACGGCCCCCCTTTTGCCACCGGGCTTCCCCACTTCGGCCATTTTGTACCCAGTACCATCAAGGACATCATCCCCCGGTACATGACCATGAAAGGCAAAAGGGTGGAGCGCCGCTTCGGATGGGATTGTCATGGGCTGCCCGTGGAACATCTCATCGAGAAAGAGCTGGGGCTTAACTCCAAGACTGACATCGAGCGTTATGGGGTCGCGGCCTTTAACGAAGCCTGCCGCGCGTCGGTGCTTCGCTATGTCAAGGAATGGCGGGAGGTCATCACCCGGCTGGGCCGTTGGGTCGATTTTGATCACGACTACAAGACCATGGACCGGGACTACATGGAGACCATCTGGTGGGTGATGCGCTCCCTCTGGGATAAGGGCCTCCTCTATGAAGGCCACTACATCCTGCCCTATTGTCCCCGATGCGCCACGGTGCTTTCCAACCACGAACTTAACCTGGGGGGATATCAGGATGTGCATGATCCGGCCATCACCGTCCGGTTTCGGGTGCGGGAGGGGAGTCTCCCGGAATCAGCGGAGGGGGAAACCTATCTTTTGGCCTGGACCACCACGCCCTGGACCCTGCCTTCAAACCTGGCCCTCTCCCTGGGGCCGGATATCGACTATGCGCTGGTGCAGGACGGGGAAGCGCGGTACATCCTCGCCGAAGCGAGGCTTCCGGCCTATTATAAAAACCCCGCGGACTATTCGGTACTTTGGACGAAAAAGGGCGCGGACCTCCTGGGGATTGCCTACGAGCCGCTCTTTCCCTATTTTAAGGATGCGCCGAACGCCTTCAGAACCTACTCCGGGGATTTTGTCAGCACTGCGGAGGGCACGGGCATCGTACATACCGCCCCGGGCTTCGGCGAGGACGATCAACGAGTTCTCAAAGGTACGGGAGTGCCGATCATCTGTCCGGTGGATGCGGAGTGCCGTTTCACCGGAGAGGTGCAGGATTACCAGGGGCTTTTTGTCAAGGATGCGGATAAGCCTATCATGGAGCGCCTCAAGGCCGAGGGGAAGCTGTTCCGGCGGGAGCAGATACTCCACGCCTACCCCCACTGCTGGCGTTGCGGGAGTCCCCTTATCTACCGGGCGGTGGGGTCCTGGTTTGTTAATGTAGCGCGGATTAAACCGGATATGCTCGACGCCAACGCCCAGATCGACTGGGTGCCTGAGCATATCAAGACCGGGCGGTTCGGGAAGTGGCTGGAAGGCGCCCGGGACTGGGCAATCAGCCGGAACCGCTACTGGGGAAACCCCCTGCCCATCTGGAAGTGCCCGGATTGCGGGAAGACCATCTGTGTAGGGAGCCGGGCGGAACTTACCGCGCTCTCAGGGCAAGACCCGGAGGACCTGCATAAGCATTTTGTGGATGCCATTACCATCCCCTGCGCCTGCGGCAGCCTCATGCGTCGGGTCCCGGAGGTGCTGGACTGCTGGTTCGAGTCGGGGGCTATGCCTTACGGCCAGAACCATTACCCCGTGGAGCGCCAGGTCTTTTTCGATAGCCATTTCCCGGCGGATTTCATCAACGAGGGACTGGATCAGACCAGGGGCTGGTTTTATACCTTGACGATCCTAGCCGCGGCGCTGTTCAAGAAGCCAGCCTTCAAGCACTGCATTGTCAGCGGCCTCGTGCTGGCCTCGGACGGCAAGAAAATGTCCAAGCACTTGCGAAACTACACGGATCCTATGGAAGTCGTGAACACCTTCGGCGCGGACGCGCTCAGGCTCTTCCTCATCCACTCCGCCCTGGTCAAGGCGGAGGATCTCCGGTACTCCGATGCGGGGGTCCGGGAGGTGATGAAGAGCATCCTCATCCCCCTGTGGAATGCGTACAGCTTCTTCGTAACCTATGCGAACATAGATACGGCAAGCCCCCAGGCCGCGCCCCAGGACCCTGCTAATCCCCTGGACCGATGGATCCTCTCTGCGGCGGATCACCTGGTGGAGCAGGTGGGGAGCGCCTTGGACGCTTACGACCTTTCCCGGGCCGTGGACCCCATCCTCGCCTTTATTGACCTGCTCAACAACTGGTACATCCGCCGTTCTCGGCGGCGGTTTTGGCGGGGGGCGAATGAATGTGCTGCGGATACGGACAAGGCCGAAGCCTACGCCGCGCTCTACGACGTACTGAAAACCCTCATTACCGTAGCCGCGCCCTTCATGCCCTTTATTACCGACGCAATCTGGGGGAACCTGCGCCTCCCCGAAGAGCCTGAGTCGGTGCATCTGGCGGATTTTCCTCCGCTCAGACCGGAACGGCGGGACCTGCAACTGGAGTACAAAATGGCTGCGGTGCAGCATGCGGTTTCCATGGGCCGTTCCCTCCGTTCTCTGCACAGTATCAAGGTTCGCCAGCCCCTGCGACGGGTGGAATTGGTGACCCGCGATATCGAAGAGAAGAAGGCGCTGCTGGAAATGGAGGATAGCATCCGGGAGGAGCTTAACGTGAAGGAGGTGGTCTTTCGGGACAATGAGGAAGACCTGGTGGAATATGAGGTTAAAGCGAACTTTCGTATTCTGGGTAAAGAATTGGGCAAGGATATGAAGGCTGCGGCGGTCCGTATCGAGGCGCTAAGCCGAAACGAAATCCAGGGGCTGCTGGAGGGGGCCACCCTTTCCCTGGAGCTACCGAGTGCGGCAGAGGACCAGCCGTACCGGATGGTGGAGATCACCGCCGCGAAACTCGACATCCGGCGCATTGAAAAAGCTCACCTCAAAGTGGTAAATGAAGGAACCCTCACGGTGGCTCTGGACACGGAAATCACCGGAGAACTTGCCCAGGAGGGGGATGTGCGGGATCTCATCCGGGGGGTGCAGAATCTACGGAAGGAGGCGGGCTTCGCGGTTACCGACCGTATAGCGCTTACGCTCTTTGGTTCCGGCCGCTTAAAAGACGCCTGGACCCATTTCTCCGCGTATGTGGCCGCAGAAACCCTTGCCCAGGAAGTACAGTGGCGAGAAGTCCCTGCCATGCACGCCTTGGAAGCGGGATCTGACACCTGGTGGGTCCGCCTTGAAAAAATCTAGCCGCTGTTTTAGAGGCTGGGGGAGACCGACCCCCTGGCTTCTTCTTGGCGTCGCCTTCTTCCTCAGCTCCTGCGCGACCGCCCCTAAGACCACCCCCCCCGATCCCTTTACCCGTTTTCCCCAAGGCGCCCTGGTCTATCTCGCGGTTGACGCGGTCAAGGCCCGGCCCATCCTGGAAGCCATACCCAAGAGCCAGGCCATTCCGTCCGCAGTGCTGGACAGGACCGCGACTATACACGCGGCTTTTTACCCGGCGGGTGGAGAACGGCGCTTTCTTGCCGCGGCGAGGGGCCGCTACCCGAATTTTCGGGCGGGCATCTCCTTGGCCTTCAATGCCCGGTGGAAAAAACGCCGGTCTGCAACCGGCGGGTCCTACTGGTATTCCGCCCAAGAGGACCTGGGAATCTCCCTGGGGACTGACCAGGTCCTCGTCTCAGATGGGGATCCCTATACCGCTGAGGGGGCGTCTTTCGTGCAAGTGCCGGAAGGATTCGCCGCATTTTCCCATGACGCGGCCCTGGCAGGCTGGATTACTGAGGGGGCTATGCCGCTCAATCAGTTGTTAAGCTCCCTGGAACTACCCCTCCGGATTCCTGCAGGACAGGTCTTGTTTAACCTGCAGCAATCGGGAAAATCAGGAAATCACTACGAAGCCATGATCCGGCTTGAAACCCCGTCGGCGAGTCAGGCCAAGGCCCTGGTAATGCTTTTCTCCCTGGCTCGACCGTTCATCCTGGCAACTCCTGACCCGTCCCTGTTGGCGCGGGTACTTTTTATGCAGCCCCCCGTGCTGGATGACCGCAGCGTGAACCTGCGTACCGGAGCCTTGGATGCCCAGGAGGTGGCTTTACTTTTTAGTTTGTTCTCGGTATACTCTAAATGAAATTGCAGGAGTGATAGGTGTCTATAAAATGATACAGCAGAGGAATAGTTATGCCGACCTATGAATATGAATGTAAGAGTTGCGGCCATAGGTTTGATGCGTTTCAGCGTATGAGTGACGCGCCCCTTACCGGTTGTCCCCAATGCGGTAGGGCAGTGAGGCGTCTTATTAACGGCGGAAGCGGTATCATCTTTAAGGGTTCCGGGTTTTATGTTACCGATAAGAAGAGCGGAGGCGGGAACGCTTCCAGCTCGGTTAAACCTGCTGCGGAAGCAGCGCAGCCGGCTCAGACGACCCCACAAGCGTCTGCGGATGCCGGGGGAAGTAGTGGCAAAGCGGATCCGGGGAAACAGAGTGGTGAGAACAGCGGCGGGCTTGAGAAGAAAATCGCCGGTTAAACCGGGAATAGGCGGTCCATGAGATTCGTTCCTAAAGACAAGCTCCGTTTCTTTTGTGATAATTGCGGTATAGAGGTGGCCCGGAATGCGAAAGCCTGTCCCCAATGCGGTAAGTCTTTTGGATCGGTGCGGTGTCCGGTCTGCGGTTTCAGCGGAGCATTGGAGCGTTTTAAGGATCGGTGTCCGGTTTGTGGGTATCACCCGGATGAAAAACCGGTTTCCATTCATCCGGTGAGCAAAGAAGCGCCGGCATCGGAAGGGCCGGTAATCGAAGTATTACCCCTGTGGGTATACATCGTTACGGTTTTGGCGCTTATAGGAACCGTGGCGGTAGTGGTGTTCACCCTCAGGGGGACGGGGGCGTATTAGTTAGGTACGAGGAAACCTTTTGCGGCTGTTTTATGGTTATGTATACCCCCGCCTTGATTTGGTTTTACCCTGCTTTATGAAGGAAGGGTTTCCAGTTTAAAGAAAAAATAAACGAGGGCTCCCCCTTATCGTTATCCATCATGCCGGAAGAACCGTATACGCTACGGATTATCCCGGACCCTTCCACCGAGATGGACCTTTGAGTGTGAGGTATATGTCCATTGGATATCAAGCACGGTTTACCGCGGGGTTCTCCGTACTGAAATCTTCAGAAAGCGGCGTGCAACCGCATGGTCAACGGGTATGAAGGCGCTTCAGCGGGCAGGGGCGGCCACAAGGGGCGCGGCTCTTCCGCAGTACGCGCACCGATAGGCACAGGTATCCCCCTCTTTTTGCAGAACCAGCCCAC
>JAISPY010000150.1 GCA_031274565.1 Treponema sp. | reverse complement strand
ACCCGGAGGGGTGGGTGGGTTTTACGGATTTCCGGTTTCGATTACGGTTCATCGCTTCATCATTGCGGGAGAGTATGGTGGTATGCGGGTTTGCGGAAAAATTTCCTGTCGGGGCCTTTGCCGCCTGTCTGCTTTAGCGGTCGGGCCGTTAGAGCCGGGAAACTTTTCATTATGGAGTTTCGGGGAGGGTTTATCCCTTACGTCAGCCGTCTATGATAAAAGTCAAGTACTTTTTTGCATGTTTTTTGTCTTTTCGTGTTTTTTTAGAAATGACCGGTATTGGATCATCTTGGCCTCATGTTTTTCCGGGTCTCTGCCATAGTGGTACTCCCCCTTCTTAAGCATCTGGTAGATTTCCGCAAATACCCGTCTCCTCACTCCCGTCCGCACCAAGCCGGCTTTCTTGTATTCCACCAGCCGCTCATACCATCGACTCAGCTTGGGGCTCGCGCTCAGTACGTGATTAAGGCTTTGGGTAAGCAGAGTTGCCGACAGCTTACGCCCCTGCTTGTTCGTCCCCCGAATGCTTACCGACCTGTTCGAGTTCGCTACTTTGGGCGCTGACCTGAGGTAGCTGGTAAACGCTTTGGAATCCCTGAACCGACTCACCTCAATGATATCCGCAATGATGGCTATAGCAATAAACACACTGATCCCCTTCATGCTGGTCAGTATCTCTATCTGCGCCATGAAGGGCTCGGCGGCCAGAAGCACCTGCTCTTTGACGGCCTCCGTATCCGCCTGGTCCCGTTCAAGCCGGTCCAGTAGCTGGTTTATCTGGAAATGAAGAACCGGATCGTTTGAAAGTTCCCGCAATTCCCGGCGGTTCTTTTTCCCGAAGATATCTTCCCGGATAAAACCATACAGCCGTTCCTTCAAAAGGGAATGAATTCTGTTTTTAAGCTGGGTTTCCTGTTTCCGGTACAGCCGGTAGGTGGTAAACAATCCCCGCAAATCCTGGATTTCTTCCGGCGGAATGGTTACCGGCCAGATGGTTTGTTCCCCGGAGAGAACTTGCATTTTGAGAATCCTGCACAATTTGTCGGCGTCTATGTTGTCCGTGTTACACCGGGCCAGACTGATTTGCTTCAACTCGTAGGTGTTGGCAACGATAACCTCCTTGACACGGTTGCGGAACAGCCGAACGAAGGAGAAGGTGGTAATGGTCGCCTCCACCAGGACATAGGTGTCTGCCGTCAGGGCCTGGTAAAAGGCCGCCAATCCTTCCACGCTCAGATCAAAGGTTCTCATCTCCCGGTCGTTACGAACTTCGACATTTGATTGCTCGGTTCGGTAACAACAGGTAAAACGATTGGTATGCAGGTCGATACCGATAAAGTTCACCGTGAACCTCCTCAAATGATGTATTGCCGGTCAAACACCGATATGCTTCTCCATACGTCTATTCGAGGTGTTAGCCGTGAACGGGCCAGCCCCCAAGGTGCAAATGCGGCTACCGGCTGTTAATCGTGGGGACGGGGTCATTGCTGCCCCAGGCTGACGTACAACCGGTAGGTTTGCGGACTCTTGTCCGACCGAACTCCTACAGCATACCAGATAACCGCATATTTTTATCATCGCATCGTGGGACGGAGTACGCAGGGCGTGATGGAAAGACGAAAAGCCGGGCGGGGTAAGTACGCCCCGCTGTGGTGGTAATTGGCGGGGCGGCCAGGACGGCCGCCTGTGAAGAAAAAACCGCAGGCACGGACGCCGCGGTTTTTTACCTATCGGCCCCGACCACTGGGGAGGGGGCTCACTGTCAATAAGTTAAGGGATAGACACCCCCTAAAAGCGGTGATAAAGCAAAATAGGGGAGGGTAACATGGGGGAAAACTTGTTTTGAAGCAGTTCGAACCCTGTTGGAAAAAGCGGCATATGAAAACCGTTCAAAGAAACGAAAACAGAATTTCAGCCGGAATCGTAAGATGCCGTTCAAAAAGTTGATGTGGTTCATGCTCAACATGGTGAAGGAAAGTTCTCAGAACGCCCACGATTTTTCCCAAAAATAAAAGAAGCAATCCACATGAGCCGGCAGGCATTCAGCCTGGCGCGGCAAAAAGTGAAATGAAAAGCCTTTCGGGAATTATTCCAGGCAAGCGTCCAGGGAAGCTATAACGAGACTTTGAAGGACGGCGGGGATACCTGGTGATGGCGATAGACGCAAGCCATATTGCCCTCCCGCGAGACGCGGCGTTGCGGGAGTATTATGGGGCGACGGGGCATGTGTTAAGCGCCGCGACCGCCCGTGCGTCATTACTGTATGACATAGAGAACGACATCATAGTGGACGCGAGCATTGAGCGGCTGGCTGTGGATGAGCGGAGACTGGTGAAAGAACACCTTGAGGCGCTTACCGGCAGGGGCCTGGACTTCGGGGAACGGAAGATAATAATCATCTTTGACCGCGGGTATCCGCCCAAAGATTTCATTAAGTACTTGCAGGATAAGGAAATACGGTATGTTATGCGGGTACAGAAGGGATTCAATTCCCGCATAGACGGCATGAGA
>JAISPY010000126.1 GCA_031274565.1 Treponema sp. | reverse complement strand
CCGTTCCGGATGATCCACTTCGTCCCCCCGAAGGTCGGGTCACCAAACCCGTAATAGGTCGCTTCAAAATCAAACTTCCAATCCCCATCTGCGGGGGTTATCTTCTGTATGGTCGTTGTGGGTACGGTAAATTCCAGCGCAAGCTCCTCATCCGCCGTAGGGTACCAGGGTCCACGGCTCTTCATCGGGGTATAGTAAATAAAGCGCCCCGCCGCAGGATCATACACCTCTAAGCGTCCCTGGACCTCCGCAAACCGCATCGTCGTTCCCGTTTCCGCGCGCATCAGGGAAGGGACTTTGTTTAGGGTTACGGTAACGGACAACTGTTCCGGTTCCTGCTGGGCTTTCAAAGGAGCAGCCGTGTCCGCAATCGTGGCCAGTCTCTCGTTGATCCGTTCAGGCTTTCCGTTTGTGCCCAGGGGCACCCCTGCAAAGGAGAAGGCCACGGTATAATCCTCCGTAAGTTCCAGGAGCAGCGGGTCCAACTTAAAGGAAAGCATTGTGCGGGTCCCTCCGTCAATCCGAATTCCCGCAGCATTCTGCTCATAGCGCGCTTCTTCGCCGTCGAGTTTATTGGCAAACACGCTCCCCAGGAGGATGTGGCGGCTCTCGTACTCATAGCCGCCGAGGATGAGGATTTCATAGGTGGTATTTCCAGGGACCTGGAGGGTAACGGTATCTCCGGTACGGCCCGTTCCCGGATAGTAGCGGTCAGCATCTTTTTCCTTGAAAATGACTTCGTAATAATCGGTGTACCCTTGGGTTTGGGTGCTATTCAGGGAGCGGTTGTCCATCGAGGGGAGGCGGATTTGGACCAGGCCCTGGTCCAGAGGGATGGGGTCATCGGGATTGGAGAAGACCGTAGGCCCACAGGAAGTCAAGGTGAAGAAGGCTGCCAGGATCAGCAGGGCATAGCTGATGAGGGGAGTGGGTTTAGCGGATGTTTTCATGGGATACTGCTCCTGCAGATGGACGAAGGGAGGATAACCGGTCAAAAAAACCGGTAAAAGTGCTTTGGATAGAGGTATTTTCTTGAGTAGCGAAGGTAAAGCGCAGGGCTTTTTGCCCATAAATACCCGTTTTATTCCCGCAGGGGGGGGGGGGGGGGGTAAAAACAACCGTATAATCATGTAAAACCATAGAAACCTCCTCGTGAACGGACCTGCCAAGGCCGCTCTGTAACTGTATAGGGTCTATGCCGCTCAAGCCCATTCCGCGGACCAATCCCGGCAAACCAGTCCCTGCGGGGACTGTACGCCGTGCTTCTGGCCGATGGGAAAAAGGAAAAAAGGGAGAAATCGGAACCGCTTGGAAACATAGTTTTTTATACCCCTGCGGAGGCGTTTAGTCAAGGGTTTTTTGTTTCTTTTTTCAGGACTTACCGGAGGAAGCGAGCATCTGCCCAGGAAGCGCGGGGAACCGTTAGAAAAAGTTCTTGAGGAACCGGATCTTGCAGTCCAACCCTAGCGTAATCAAAGCAGTTCCCTTATATTTAAAAAATAAGGCAGTTCCACAATGTCAGATTTTGGAGCTGCCTCAGCTATAAAAGAACGGTAAAGTTGAGGGATAATGGTTCCTATTTGTCTGTATAACGGAATGGTAATGACGGGATTCGCCGCTATGGAGCATTGCGCGGTATTGCTTGAGGACGGTATGGTGGCGGACGTTTTCTCCCAACGACGGTTTGAACAAAAACAATTCCCCCGAGAGGTCCAGTGCATTGACGTCCAGGGAGCCTATATAGCGCCAGGATTCATTGATACCCATATCCACGGGTTCGGCGGTTACGGCACTGAAGACGCTTCCGTTGATTCGATCCGGGAAATGTCCCGGCTCCTGGTCCAATACGGGGTAACCGCCTTTAATCCTACGGTCTATCCTGGGGACTATGAGCAAATGCTGGCCGCAGTAGCGCAAACCGCGGCGGCTATGGGCAAAGAACCGGGCGCCCGCATCATGGGTTTACACCTGGAAGGCCCCTTTCTATCCGCCGCCCGTCTCGGGGTCCAAAAGCCTGAGACCCTCAAACCGGTGAACATGGCCTTCATGGAACAGCTCTGGGAGGCTTCCGGCGGGCATATCGTCAATATGACCGTGGCTCCGGAAATCAAGGGTATGCGGGAATTGGCCCTCTACGGTATCAAGAAGGGGATCGTCCTCCAGGCAGGCCATACGGATGCGCAATACGAACACATGGTGGAAGGTATGCAGGCGGGGATACTCCATGCTACTCACCTGTTTAACGCCATGAGTAAGCTGGACCACCGAAACCCCAATGCAGTGGGGGCAGTGCTCATTCACCCGGAGATGTCCTGTGAAATCATTGCGGACGGGTATCATGTGCATCCGGATCTCTTTAAGCTCCTCAAACAGGATAAACCCCTGGATAAGATCGTGCTGGTTACCGACGGGCTGAAGCCCACTGAACAGGCAGGAGGCCCCTTCTTCGCCAATGGGCAAGAAGTGGTGTTCCATGACGGGACCTTCCACCGGAAAGAAGATGACGTCATCGCCGGTTCAGCCTTGACCATGATCCAGGGAATTAAGAACCTGGTATCCTTTGGGTTCAGCTTGGAAGACGCCGTAAAGACCGCCACGTACAATCCTGCCCAGGTTATGGGATACCGCCGAAAAGGGGCCATTATTCCCGGACGGGATGGGGATATAACGGTATTTGATAGGGAATTTAAGGTATTGCTGGTTATTGCCGGGGGTATCATCAAAAAAAATTGTTGGGAGAGCGGGGAATCATGCGTCTAGTTATTCATAAGGATTACCGGGAAGCAAGCTGTTGGGCTGCTTCGTATATCGTGGACCGGATCAAGCGGTTTGATCCCCGGCCTGAGCGTCCCTTTGTGTTGGGACTGCCCACCGGTTCAAGTCCCTTGGGCATATACCAGGAGCTTATCAGGGCCTATCAAGAAAAAAAGGTATCCTTTGCCCAGGTGGTTACCTTTAACATGGATGAATATGTGGGCCTGGGGGCGGAGCATCCCCAAAGTTACCACCGGTTTATGTGGGATAATTTTTTTACCCATATCGATATTAATCAGCGCCAGGTACACATCCTCGATGGCATGGCCGCGGATTTGACCGAAGAGTGCCGCGCCTACGAGGAACGCATCGCTTCATACGGGGGTGTCGAGCTTTTCCTGGGCGGTATGGGAGCGGACGGGCACATCGCCTTCAATGAACCGGGTTCGTCTTTGCGGTCCCGGACCAGGGTCAAGACCCTCACCGCTGATACCCGGCTTGCCAATGCCCGGTTCTTTGAGGGGGACCTCCGCAAGGTTCCCGCTACCGCGCTCACCGTGGGGGTGGGAACCATCATGGATGCCCGGGAAGTACTTATCCTGGTAAGCGGTCATGCCAAGGCCCGGGCCTTGCAAGCCGCCGTGGAAGGGGGAGTTACCCATATATGGACCCTTTCCTGTCTCCAGATGCACCCCAAGGCCATCATCGTCTGCGATGAGGATGCCACCGATGAACTCAAGGTGAGTACAGTACGGTATTTCAAGAACATCGAGGCAGCCGAAGGCGGCGTACCGCGGTAAGACCCTCAAGAAAAGCATGGGGCCGGCTCCTCCACCCCACCCCTAGGGGAAAGAGGGGAAAGCGCTAGACCAGGGCCAGCGCATATAAACAAAAGAGTCCGCGAATTAACGCGAATTAAAGATAAAAAATCCACCGATTACGCTGATTGAGGACCAATGCACGGGTCCTTAACGGATTTTAGCGCGTGATTCCTTCTTAATCCGTGTAATTCGCGTAATTCGTGGACAAAAATTGTTATGTGCGCTCGCCCTGCGGATGCACTACCCTACTACCGTAGTAGAGCTCTCCCTTTTGGTAAGGGGCATACTAGGGGGAGAGGCGGGCCTCATGGTTAGGCTTCGTGGGGATCCTCCGTATGGAGGCCTTCCCCGGAGCCGCGGTTTATCGGCCCCCGAGCGGGCTAAACCGATAGCCTTCGCCCTCAGCCGTAACCGTGCCTATGCCGGGGTACCGGAGGTGCATACCGGCAATAGGCACCTTGTTTTGAACGGCGTAGTCCAGAACCTGTTTCCGTATTGCCCCGGCAGCCTGGGGATCCGTATCATAGCTTACGGAAATGCCCGGAAGGGGAAACTGGATGTCCTGAACGTGCATCAGATCGCCCCAGATAAGTAGCTTTTGGCCTTTGGATTCCACCTGGTAGAGGGTATGCCCTGGGGTATGTCCAAAGGCAGCGATGGCCCGGATCCCGGGAATGAGTTCTTCCGCGGACCCTAGCGGAGCGGGCAGAAAGGTGTGGACCCGGGAACCATAGGGGGCAAGGGCCGCCACCGCAGCACGATTCCTGGCGGTCTCGGTCCAATAGGTTTTTTCCTGTTGAGCCAGGTATACGGAAGCCCGGGGAAACCGGGCCTTCCCTGCGGTCTGGAGGCCCCCGATGTGGTCTCCGTGCAGGTGGGTAAGAAGCACGGCGTCCACCTGGTCAGGATCGATCCCGAGGCGTGTTAGGTGATCGAAAAGCGCTCCCCCGAAGCCAGTATCTACCAGAAGTATCCGGTCAGGGCTGCGGATGAGCAGGGTATTGGTCTCCGACTGATAGGTCCCACCGGGTATATACCGGTTGAGGTTCCCTTCCGAAGCCCCCAAGAGGATGGAACCGCTTCCTTGACCCTGTTGCTCCACCAAGAGGTGTACTTCCAGGTCCCCGACTTGATAGGTAACCATTGACGCATCCGCCCTAACGCCATGTACCGCCACCGCGCTGTATACAATTCCGTATATAAGCTCCCATTTCATCCGCTCCTCCTTACGCTCAAGCCATATTCTGAGACCTCGAATTTTCTCTACTTGAATTTCCCTTATGCGAGGGATATTATAATGAAAAACAGGATTAATCTAGGGTTGGATAGCTTGTTTTTTACGAGGCTAAACCAGGGCTTAGTCTTTTTCCGGTCAGGTTTATTATTTTTAGGGAGCGATCGAGTATGAAAAGAACAGTACAAGGGTTGTGGTGGGTTATATTCGTGTTTTTCATAGGGTCTTGCGGATTTGAACTTCCCGAGTCCTTAACGGTTAAAGGCAGCCCGGGGGTGCATCTTCCCCTGGGTAATCCTTTTGAAGCAAGCGAGTCGATAAACGACTATATCGGGCGCGCTAAGATTCAGGAGATGATAGGCGGGGGCGCTAAGGTGGTTCTGTATGACTACCAGGCGGCCTCCAGCAATACGGATACCCCTCCGGTGCAGACCTACCTGGTGCGGTATGAAATTGCGCAGTTGAACCTGAATTTACAGAATCATATAGACAACGCGGATGATATTAAGGTACCGGACCTCCCGATTCCCCCTATACTGGGTGGGGGAATATCGGAGACCAATCCGGTGTATATATCCCAGGATGGACCTAGTTCTTCCGAGCCTTCCGAGCCGCTATTCAAAATCACCTTGGGAGCCATTAAAGAATGGATGAAGGATGTTGTGCTTAACAAGACAGCGGGACTGAGCCTAGTGGGAGGAGGAGCGGATATCCAGAATGCGCTGGAACTGAAAATACCCCAGGTGGGAATTGCTGACTATCGCAAGGGGACAACATCGGAGAACGGAGATTTGGTATTTACCGGCGACGGATATACCCTGCTGCAACAATCTGAACCGGACAGCCAGGAAATACGGGTATATGCCAGATTGGTGGGTCCCGTATCCGGCGGGGGTACTACGTATGAAACGGAACTGAACTTTAACTGGGATTCGGCGCTCCTGTATCCGGGTGAAAACGGTAAATTTACCGGAACGGATGAGGTTAATTTTGGCGATCTGACCAGCTATCTGGGGAATGATGTTACGTTTGCAGGAGTGCCGGCGTATGTGTTTATCTCAGGCTTACCCCCTAATACCAACGGGACGATGACCCTGAGTAGCGGGGAGACGCTCCTGGTAAATGGTGAATCAATAACCTCAAGGTCTCTCGATTCCATGACGTTTAATGAGGACAGTAGTACTGCTACAGGAGCAATACCATTGCCCAGCAGCATCGACAGAGAAATCGATCTTGCCGGCTTGTTTAGCGCCGGTACCAGTACCTTAACGTATGAGATTGCGGTACAGGAGACTTCTATAACGTCGTCTGGGCAGCAAAATTCTATGGTTATTGCGGAGCTGCTTATCAATATCCCCCTCGAGTTTAAGGTTTTCGGTGAGCCGAACAATCCGAAGTATCAGAAGGACTATGCCAAACTTGATCTGGGTGATATATTGCCTAAGCCCAGCAATACGGACAGTGATTTATTCGGTAGGACCGGTAAAGATGATGATTTACTTAAAAACCTGGGGGATATTACAATTACCCTAAAGGATTATACCAATACGGTATTCCTGAGCGATATGGCATTAGCGATATATGCCACAGGAAAGAATACATCATTATCAACAAAAACCAAGTTGCCCTCTGGAACACCGGAGGAGTATCCTCGCCTCGAAATTAACGGGGGTGAATTGCCCTATCCGTTTAGTCCCCAGTATGAAATCCTCATCAGGAGAGAGGAACCAGGGGAACCAGGTATCCTTAGCATTGGCAGGGACATGCAATTTGACTTTTCCTTGGTGGTGGATGCTACCGCTGCTATTGAGCAAACCATTAATTTTTAAGGAAGGAAGCGCCATGAAAAAATACGTGCCTTTGTGCTTGG
>JAISPY010000074.1 GCA_031274565.1 Treponema sp. | reverse complement strand
TATAGGGGTGGTAATAGGGATTATGGAAAAGTATTAGATATAAAAGTATCTTTGATAAATAGTAATGGCAAAACAATAGCTACAACTACAAAAATTTTTTTCCAAAGCATTAAATATGATTTTGGAAACGGTGCAGGATATGGGAGTAGTATTTTAACCAAAGGGGCAAAACTGGAATTAAATTATGATGAACCTGTTGGTGGAACATCATACAAATACGTTGTAAGTGCTTTGAATCAACCGACTGTATTCAAGGCTATACCGGCAGACGATATTACAGATAATTTGACAATAAAAATTGATTCTGTTAATGGAATTAATATTGAAGATATTAATAATCATATTAAAATATCGACTGGAAAAATTAAAGTAAAGCTTTATGATGAAAGAAGAGGGGTTTGGGTTGAGGTATTGCTCTGAAATAGGCGGGGACTTCGTATAACGAGACTGTCGGAAAAGTAATTTTACAGCCCTCGTACCACTACATAGAGCGTACCATTGTTGAATGTTATGCTATATATGATGGCGACTTGGCATAGCAGGGACTAATTCGACAGTCTCAACAGGTCTGTTAACATTTTCGTCGCCTGCTTGTAAGATATGATTGGAGGATTTTATGAACAATATGGAAAGTTCCATAAGGAAGCTCTTTGACCAGCAAAATAGGGTTTTTGAAATCCCAACCTATCAAAGGTCATATTCTTGGGAAAAAGAACAGATACAGCAATTTATTGAAGACCTTAATGACTGTACGGATACATTTTACTTAGGACATTTTTTGTTTGAAACAACGGGGATTGACGATTCTCATCTATTTGTAATAGATGGTCAGCAAAGACTTACAACTTGTATTATTCTTTTAAGTGTCATAAGACATGAAATGGCTATCCGTAATAAATCTGGGAAAAAAATAAATTTTGATATTGATGATATTGAGCATTATTATTTGAAAGATACACGAAAACACACTCAAAAATTTTGCACTGTAAAAGATGATAATAATTTTTTCTTGTCGGAAATAATCGAATATGATGAAAATCATAAGCAGGAAGCAAATACCGTTTCGAGAAAAAATATACGAAACGCAAAAAAGATGTTTCTCGATGTTATCACAAAGAAAGAAACAGATGAAATTATCAAATGGGCTATTTTATTGCAAAATGCTTCAATAACGGTGCATACAGTTTCAAACAAAATTAAGGCCGCGCAAATATTTGCCTACCAGAATGACAGAGGTAAAAAATTAACAAATCTTGAAATTGTGAAATCATCTTTGATTTTAAATATTTTACTTTCTGGTCAAGATTCAGATAAAATCAATCAAGATATTGCATTTATAGAAAATGATTTTTCAAATATTTATCTTGAAGTTGTTAGGATTAAACTTCACGAAGATGAAGTTCTAAACTATTATTGGAGAAGCATTAGCGGAAAGGGTTTTTATAGCGATGAGGTTGTAAAAGGTGTAAAAGAAACTATACAGGAAAAACGAAAGTCAACGACTGTAAACATTTCCGATTGGATTAAAACTTTCGTTTCCGGTTTATCACAAGCGTTTCAGACAGTTGAAAAACTTGAAAATTCAACCGATTTTGATATGAGCAACATTAATTATCTCAATAATTTTGCTTTATCATATCCGTTTTTAATAAAAGCATATGCTATAAAAGCGGAACTCAATGAAATTGAACGATTAGCAAAGCTGTTTGAAAACTTAACATTTCGTTATTTGATACGTGGTGGACACGCAAAATTAGAATCGCGTTTGAATTGGTTTTTAATAAATCTTAACAACATTCCTGAACAAATTGAATATATTAAAAATGCGATACTGCATGACGATTGGTGGGGATACTGGTCAGATAATGAAATGAAAAAATATCTTCAGAGCGGTTGGTTTTATGGAAATCGTATTGATAATTACCTGCTTTGGCGTTATGAATTATTTATTTCGAGTAAGGATTATCCTGTATCGTCAAAAGTTTCTTACAGAGACTTTATAAGCAATGAAAGCATTGAACACATTGCACCACAAATCCCCACAGACGGTAAACCGGTGGCAAATGGGTATGGTATTTATGATGATAAAGAGACCCCAGAAAATGGCATTGTTTCAGGGGAATGGATGAATAGTATTGGAAATCTCATGCTTATATCTCAAAAACACAATAGTTCAATAGGCAATAAACCTTTCTCGACAAAACTCAAATCGTATGGGAAAGATAATTTATTGAATCAACAAAAGGAAATTAAAAGTCTCGTTGATGATACAAATAATCCTGTATGGGATGTGAAGGCTATTAAAAACCGTTCCGGTAAAATAATTAAAGCAGCCATGGAAATATGGGATATAAAGAAGATATAATGAAAATTATTGTAGCAGAAAAAACGGTACATAACGGGACTATCGGAAAAGTAATTTTACAGCCCTCGTACCACTACATAGAGCGTATCATTGTTGAATGTTATACTATATATGGTGATTGATTGGCATATCAGGGACTAATTCGACAGTCTCAACAGGTCTGTATATGCTTCGCCGCCAGTAGGCGGCTCGGGCTACGAAAAACCGCAGTCGGGCTTGCGCCCTTTGTGGTGTTTTTCTCCACCATATTTTGGCCCGCCGCAATGCTTTATAGGCGGGCCAAAACGTCATATACAGCCGGAACGTTAGGGGAAATTTGGGTCTAAAATTTGTTTAAGTATAGAAAATGTATAAAAAATTATACAATACGAAATATGAATTGGCCTATAGACAAAGTAAAGATATTAAAATATACTAAGGTTATGGGAAATGAAGAATTATTGAATTACATTGTTATTGATCAAGGCATTCGTTTTGGAAAGCCTTGTATAAAGGGAACCAGAATAACCGTTGGGGATATTCTCCAGTGGTTATCAGAGGGGATTCCTGTCTCGGAAATATTGGAAGATTATCCATTATTGGAAGAAGTACACATAAAAGCCGCATTGGTTTTTGCCGCACGGCGTGAAGAAATTACCAAAGTAATAGCGGTAATTTAAATATAGAAAATGAAAATATTACTTGACGCAAATATTTCATGGAAATTGACAAAAGTGTTAAGTTCAATATTTGGGAAATGTGATCATGTAGATTTAATAGGTCTTAACATACCGGCTGATGATATCGATATTTGGACATATGCAAAAACCAATGAATATATAATAATAACCAAAGACAGTGATTTTGTAGATTTATTGGAATTGAAAGGATTTCCTCCAAAAGTTGTTTTACTTAAAACCGGAAACAATAGCAGTAAGGCACTTATGGAATTATTAATTGCAATGACACCGAAGATCGAAGATTTAGAAAGTAGTGCATTTGGATTATTGGAAATAATAAATAATATAAAGTACGGCCCAAACTTCGCATAACAGGACTGTATATGCGCACCGCCGAAGCGGTGCGGGCGGAGAAAAACCCCAGTCGGGCTTGCGCCCTTTGTGGGGTTTTTCTCCGCCCCATTTTGGCCCGCCGCAATGCTACGCATTGCTTTATAGGCGGGCCAAAACGTTATGCGAAACGCCCGAATAGTTTTTCGTTCAGTTATTTGTTTTTTTAAAATTATTTAATGGAGTATGATGTAACATACAAAATTACGGAGGAATTAAATGTCTACAAACAAAGTCTTTGAAAAGCTGGTTGTCCCCAATGCTGATCAAAACACATTTAGGAACTCAATTAAAGTCATAAAAGATGGAGAATATGAAGTTGAACAATTAAATGATGGGAAAAAGATACTAATTAAAAAGCCCGGATATAAGGGAAAAAATGATTTTCAGGTTAAAACATTCGATCCTGTAAGCGATGAAGAAAAATCATTTACCCATGAAGAGCTATTTAATGATATACGAGAAAAATTTAAAAAGGACAATGATAATGCGAAAAAATGCATTGAAGGACTTCATAAGGTATGTAAAGGACAAGAACCAGGTACTGTAATACAGCAGTTGAATATAAAAACTAGTGTTGGATTGCCAGTTGATACGCTATTAAAAAATTACAAGTGGATATGGGGTCAAGAGGATTGTAATTATCCTAAAGGTAAAGGACGTTGGCTTTCAATGGACTGCCTTCTGAAAGAATTCAACACGGATAAGAAATAATAATCTGATTGTGAATACATATTGTATCAGTTCGGGCGCATCGCATAACAGGACTGTTTACGCTTCGCCGTCAGTAGGCGGCTCGGGCTACGGTTTGGCTAGGTCATTCCGCTACGCGTAGACCTTCGGTCTGAACATTCCCAGGCCAAAACTCCGCCGCATTTTGTCGGCCCTGCAAATGCTACGCATTTGCTTATTCGGGCCGCTAAAACGTCGTAAACAGCCGAAACGTTATAACGGCACCTACAATGTAATTCTATATAATATAAAGAGTTACGCATCATACTTTGTAGATCACATCCCTTCTATTAACTATGAGGAACCCCTGGGGTATCTGCGGGAGCTATCGGCCTCCGCAGAACTCCGGGCCTTACCGGGCCGCCCGGAAGTGGCCCGGGAGCAGGGGGAGGTGAAGGGGCAGAGGTCTCTGGGTCGGGGGAACCCTGCGCTTTGCCAGCGCGCCGCCACCCTGGACAAGGCGGTTCAAACGCTTCTCTCCTGGGTGCATACCAAAACCGGCCGAAACTCCGGCCATCCGTCGGGCAAGGCGCATGGTTAGATTTTTACCATGAGATTTTTCTCCCTTTTGGGTGCGATTTTTACGTAAAACTCCATACCGGAAGTAAAAAGAACTGAAAGGTATAAAAGGGGCTACTTTTTTGGCTACACGAAACCGAGAAAAAATTAGTTTGTTCTATATGACCAATCTGAAAATAAACATAACCTGAGGCAGTTCCAAAATCTGTCATTTTGGAATTGCCTCAATTATCGTCGTGAGAGACCGGACAGAAAAGATAGGCGGTAAACCCCTCGGCGCAGCCATCAAGGCATCACCTGATACGGCCCAAAGGACGGAATATACGACTCTGGTGCATCCCCGTAGATCTTCATGCTCTCAGGAGGAGGTCCCCTTAGCTCTTGCCGGCGACGGGAGTTGAACCCGTACCCCCTTGTGGGGAGGGGATTTTAAGTCCCCGGTGTCTACCATTCCACCACCCCGGCATTAAAGCAGGCACTGCGTACAAAACCTGCTGCGCTTATATGTTTATAAGTACCACCTCTCCTGAATAAAGTCAAGCGGCTACCATGCAGGATACCCCGAACAGTAATGGTTTGGCACCAGAGACCCCGAAAAAATTGAGGTTCCCCGGCTCACGCCGTCGGCTCAGCGTTTTTTGCGGTACGCTTCCCCAAGAACAGCCTGACTAAGCCGATCACCCCACGCAGCCAAAGGGGCTCCATCCGCCTCCGTACCTCGGCCAGGGATTGGATGATGGGGAGACGCTGGGGACAGTGGGATTCACAGGCGCCGCATTTGACACAAAGTCCAGGCCCGCTCCGGCGCTCGGAAGTTACCGCGGTACTGGTCATATACTGCTGCATCCCGCTCACGAAACCCATGGAAAAGGACGTGTTGTACGCGGCAAAACAGCCGGGGATATTCACATTCCGGGGACAGGGCATACAGTAGTTACAGCCCGTACAATGAATCTTATAGACCTTATTGAACACTTCCAGGACCTGCCGGTAAATTTGGTGTTCTTCTTCGGTAAGCATCTGGGGAAAGGCCTTATTTGCCAGCTTCAGGTTTTCCTCAAGCTGCTGCGGCTCTTGCATACCGGACAAGAGGAGGGTTACCTCTTTCTGGTCCCAGACCCAGCGGAGCGCCCAGGCCGCAGGGCTTAGCGCGGGATTGGCCTGCTTAAAGATTTCCACCGCCTCCTTGGGAAGACCCGCGGCGAGTTTCCCCCCCAGGAGGGGCTCCATCACCATGACCGCCATCTTCTCAGCGGCTTTTTTTAAGCCCGTAACCCCGGCCTGAAAGTTCTCATCCGAATAGTTATACTGGATTTGACAGAATTCCCAGGGATAGGCGTCAATGAGCTTGAGAAACTCCGCCAGGGCGCCGTGAAAGGAGAAGCCGATGCGCTTAATGCGTCCAGCTTTTTTCTGCTCTTGGATCCATGCTTCGATTCCCCAGCCCCGCAGTTTATCCCACAGTTCCATATCGGTGATCATGTGCAGGAGATAATAGTCGATGTAGGAAGTCTGTAGCCGTTCCAACTGCTTGGTGCAGTATTTATCAAAATCTTTGGGCCCTCGGATCAAAACCAGGGGCAGCTTGGTGGCGATATACACCTTGTCCCGGACCTGGTGTTTTTTCAGAATCGTCCCTAAAGCCTCTTCGCTACCCGGATACAGATAGGCGGTATCAAAGTAATTGACCCCTTTATGGATTGCCTCCATGATGAGACCTTCGGTTTTCCGCATATCTATGGCTCCGAGGGTTTTGGGAAAACGCATACAACCGAATCCCAGTGCTGAAAGCTTAATGCCCGCCTGTTTGTCTAATCTGAATTGCATGAGGGCCCTCCCTGTAACGCCCTCTCAGTATAGCGGTTCTCCGTCCCCCTGTAAACCACTTTTTTTCTTTACTCAGGATAAACGCAGAGAAAAAGTAAGGGGGGCGCCATTGCGGTTCAGCGTTTTGAGCTATGCACCATGCCTAACTCCTTATTCTATAAGGAATTACAAAGTATCATCCCCGTACCCTGACGTTGAGAACCAACCTAATAGGCATATAATAAAAACATGGAGAAAAAAATAACGCAAAACATGCATACGGATAAGCCGCATGAGGAAAACGCCGAAGAGTATGACCTGGCCATTATCGGCTGTGGAGTCTCCGGGGCTAACATTGCCCGGCGGCTCTCGGTATATACCCTCGCCATAGCGATCCTGGAAAAGGCAGCGGACGTTTCTTTCGGCACATCTAAAGGAAATTCGGGAATCGTCCACGGGGGCTTTCACCATAACAAACAGTACCTCAAAACCCGGCTTGAAGTCCAGGGAAACCTCATGTTCGACCAACTCCAGCGGGAACTGCATTTTCCCTTTAAACGCTGCGGTATCATCGTCGCCGCGCTCCATGAGGATGAGATGCCAGTGGTGGAGCGCCTCTATATGCAGGGCGTTGAAAACCAAGCCATTGGCATTGAGTTGTGCTCCCGGGACCGTATCCTGGAATTGGAGCCGCAGCTTGCTCCGGATGTGCTGGGCGGCCTCTACGCACCGGGAGGAGGCATCATCGAGCCGTACCGCTTTGTGTTTGCCTTGGTGGAGTCTGCCCAGAAGAATGGGGTACGGCTCTATACCAATTTTAAGGTAACTGAGGCTCGGTACGAGCCTTCCGGGAATACGGGATGCTGGACTATTCAGGCTGCGGATGGCCGGAAGGTTCAGGCCCGGTATGTGGTCAATGCGGCAGGATTGTTCGCTGATGAGGTGTCACGCCTGTTTGGGGGCGAAGCGTTTTCCATTACCCCCCGGAAGGGGGAATACTTCCTTTTGGATAAGCAGACCGCGGCCCGGCCTGAACGGGTGGTGTTCCCGGTCCCTACCGGGGTGTCCAAAGGTATGCTGGTAATTCCCACCGTGGAAGGAACCGTACTGGTGGGACCCACGGCAGAGGCGGTGGATGATAAAGAAGACTATGCCACCACCACCGAAGGGCTCGAGCATATCCTGGCTTCGGGTAAAACCATGATCCCCGCATTACGGCAAACCGATGTGATTACCAATTTTGCCGGGCTTAGGCCCTGTCTCGGAGAGGATTTCTACATCGAGGCTTCAAAAAAAGCCCCTGCCTTGGTACAGGTTGCGGGGATTCAGTCTCCTGGTTTGACCGCATCCCCGGCAATCGGAGAGTACGTCAAGGACATTCTCAAAGGCATGGGGCTTACCTTGACGGAAAAGTCCGCATGGGACCCCTTTGTGGCGGATCCACCCCGGGTCCGGGAGCTTTCCCCCTTTGAACTGGACCGGCTCATTGCCGCGGATCCTGCCTGGGGGAACCTGATCTGCCGCTGTGAACGGGTGAGTGAAGCGGAAATAATCCTGGCCCTGCGGCAGGGACATCATACCCTGGACGGAATCAAGTACGTTACCCGTGCTCAGATGGGCCGCTGTCAGGGGGGATTTTGTACCTACCGGATCATCAAGCTCATTATGCGGGAAACCGGTCTCGCCTGGAACGAAATCACCAAACACGGCGGGGCGAGCCAGGTACTCAAGGCGGTATTACCATGAAAGAACTCCACTATGATACGGCGGTGATTGGCGGGGGCGCAGCAGGTATGGCTGCAGCCTTGGAACTGGACGCTGCGGGATTTTCCGTGGCCATCATTGAACGGGATGCATTCCTGGGGGGCGTCCTCATGCAGTGCATTCACAATGGCTTTGGGCTGCATGCCTTCGGGGAGGAACTCACCGGCCCTGAATTCGCCGAGCGGTTCATCGAAAAAACCCTCCAATCCCGGATTACCTGTTACCTCCATACTACCGTCCTATCCCTGCGTCTGGAGGGTTCCCCGCATACCGGAGCGCCGGAGAAGGAACTGTACTGCGTGTCCTCCCAAGGGGTGATCCATATCCATGCTCGGACGGTGATGCTTGCCATGGGCTGCCGGGAACGGAACCGGGGCAATGTGCGGATCCCCGGTTTCCGTCCTGCCGGGGTGTATACCGCAGGACTCGCCCAGCGGCTGGTGAACATCGAGGGCTATATCCCCGGCAAGGAAGTGGTGATCATCGGGTCCGGAGACATCGGGCTTATCATGGCCCGGCGTATGAGCTGGGTAGGCTGCACGGTTAAGGCGGTGGTGGAGATCATGCCCTATCCCGCCGGGCTTACCCGAAACATCGTCCAGTGCCTCCAGGACTTTCATATCCCCCTCTACCTTTCCTCTCAGACCACCCGGATCTTCGGCCATGATCGGGTAGAAGGGGTGGAAGTATGCCCCGTGGAAAACGGCGTCTTGATCCCGGAAAAACGGTTCTCCCTTGCCTGTGATACGGTGCTTCTTTCGGTAGGCTTGGTGCCGGAAAATGAGCTTTCCCGAGAAGCAGGGGTGGAACTCTACGGCGCTACCGGGGGGCCACTGGTGGATGCTTCCCTCATGACCAACCTGGAAGGGGTCTTTGCCTGCGGTAACGTGCTCCATGTCCATGACCTGGTGGACTGGGTTACCGAGGAAGGGAAGCGGGCAGGCGCGTATACCGCCTCATGGCTCACAGGGGCGCGGTTTCCGGTGCAGATCCGGGTGAAGGCTGGTTCCAATGTACGGTATGTAAATCCCGGCAAGCTCAATCCCCAAAGAGACAATAGGGTTTATCTCCGGTCCCTCATGGTGAAGAACGATGCGGTTCTGGAAGTGCGTATGGCTATGCGGGTTATCAAAACCCTCAAGCTGGGGCATATTCAGCCCTCAGAGATGATCCACCTAAGCATCGGTTCCAAGGACCTGGAGGGTTGTACCCCCGACTCGGTTCTGGAATTTGCGCTCAGCTAATTGCTTCGTGCCCATAAAAAAGGTATAAACAATAACAGGGAACGGGGTATATGCCTTTCGGTCACCATTTGATTGAAAAGTTCGGGTATTTCCCGGTGGGTGTGCGGGATTCATACCGAACCGACGCTACTCGTGCGCCGGGAGGTCCCCGGTCAAGCCAGGCACGGAACGCGGCCTGGTTTTCCGCTGGTCCTTCAACCCAGACCTCCACCGCCCCGTCGCTTCTATTCCGTACCCACCCTGCAAGACCGAGTCGGCGGGCCTCATGGAGGGCGGAATACCGGAATCCCACGCCCTGCACCCGGCCCCGGATAAGGGCGGAAAAAGCATCCTCCTGCGCCGGTTTCATCATGTTAGTACCCCATGCCCGAAAATAAAATAAAAGCCCCCCGGGAAAAGGAGGTGAGGAAACCCGGGAGGCAAACTGATAATACGGTTATTGTTCAACTCAGATGCTTATATAGCCAAACCACTTTGTATGTCGGTGATGAAAAAGGCATAAATACTACCGTATCATCAGTATCTTTAAGTTACCCAAATTTTTCCCCAAGGTCAAGGGTTTAGGTTAAACATTACTATTTCTGTAATAAATAAGCGTTCATGCCGGATAATTGAGATTTTCCTGAGCCGGATGCCGCAGGAGCTCCGCATAGCGCCGGACTTCCCATTGGGCCATGTCCAGGTTCTGTTCCTGCCAGTTTCCACATTCCCCAGGGGCTGCGCCGGGGATAGCTCCCGTAAAAGCCAGGATCCAGTCCAGCATTTCCTGGAGCAGCGGAAGTACCCCAGTAGAACTCAGGTCCCCTTCCAGGATGAGATAAAACCCGGTTCGGCATCCCATGGGGCCAAAATAGACTACCCGGTTCCCCCACTCCTTATGGGAACGGAGGAAGGTAGCCCCGAGGTGTTCGATGGTATGCAACGCGGGCATATCGATCACCGGCTCTTTATTCGGCTCCTTGAAACGGAGGTCAAAGGTGGTGAGTAGTATATCCCCGAACCGATCCTTGCGAGAAACAAACACCCCGGGTTTCAAGCGCAGATGATCTACTTGAAAACTGGTAATTTTTTCCATCTTTTCTACAACGCTCCTCTCCAATCATAACAATCGCTCACCCTAACCAGTGAGGTGCTTGCAACTATAAGGCTGTGGGTCTTTTTGGTCAAGGCGGCGTTACCTGCGCCAATAGGCCCGGGGAAAAAACCACCAAAACGGTTCACCGTTCAAGCCGTCCCCCAGGCTAAAACGAATCGCTTGCTTCCGGATAAAAAAGACCGCCCCGGAGGTAGGGTAGGATCATGGTCAACTCGACCATACCCAAGAGGAGCTTACGCACGGTTTCTCCCGTTATAGCGGCCTGCCAAACAACTTTTCGATTTCCTTTTCGCTGCCGTTCTTAGCGGTCAAGATGATATGATCCCCGATCTTAAAGCTATAATCTCCCTTAGGGATAAAGGAAACGCCTCCCCGGTTGACCAGCAGCAGCAATCCCCCTGCGGAGAGGCGGAACGCGGTGATGGGCTTACCCGCCACAGGCGCGCCCGGTTCGATTTCTAGTTCGATGATACCGATGCTGCCGTCGCCGATACGGTGAATTCCCTTCACCCCGCCGCCTATGAGGTGGGAACGGATACAGTCCACCACCACGGATTTCATGGGGATCACCACATCCACCCCAAGCTGCCGGGCTATGGTCCCATACCCGGCTCCGGTAACTAGGGCGACTGCCCGGCGGACCCCACGGGATTTGAGGTAGACTGCGGTAATTATGTTGAGTTCCTGATGCCCTGTGGCGGTTACGATGAGATCCAGATCGGTGATCCGCTCTTCCGCGATAAAACTTTCATCTGAAATGTCCTCATTGAGGACCAGAACCTCGGGGAAGCGGCCAGCCAGCTCTTTGCAGCGTTCATAATCCTGTTCGATGAGGATCACCCGCCGCATACTCTTGGGGAGGAGGCTTTTAAAAAAGGTAAAGAACGAGTATATCCCCTTGGTAGGCGCTTCACCGGAAGGGGATCTGATTCCCCCGTTACGGGTTTTCCGGTCCTGCTCCCGGTACAAGAGTCCTTCGGTGATAAGGGTCCCCACCCGTCCGCCACCGACAATGCCTATTTTTCGTAGGACCTGTTCAGGCCGTCCCGCGCATTTAAATGCTTCATGGAGTTCTTTTTCTTTGGCAAGTACGTGGATCCGGTCTCCCTTGACCATGACCGTCCCGCCCCCAGGAAGGATGCTTTCCCCCTGCCGTTCCAGGAGGGTAACCAGGCTTTCACCGCATACGAGGGAACGGAAATCCTTGAGGGAGCATCCGTCAAAGGCGCTGCCCGCCGCAATGTTGATAGAGCCGAGTTGGTATGCGGTGTTGGCAAAGGCGAGAATATCCCCCATGGCGCCGTGTTCTATGGCGTTTAAGACCGACCGGGCTGCTTCCACATCAGGGTGTACGAACCGGTCGATCCCTAAGATCCGTTTCCCTGAACGATTCAGCCGTACATACTCGTCGTTTCTTACCCGGGCTATCTTGATCACATCCGGATACCGGGAAGCCGCAAGCCCGCAGATGAGCATGTTCACCTCATCAGAGCCGGTAACGCAGACCAGAGCGTCAGCCTTGGCAATTCCCGCCTCGCTCAAGGTACCGAGGCTGTTTCCCTCATCGTGGACCACCAGGCAGTCCAGCCGGTTTGAGGCATGACGAGCCCGCTCCTCATTAGATTCGATGAGGGAAACGTCGTGTTTTTCCTGAATGAGACTCAGGCTTAACTGGGTTCCTACCATGCCTGCGCCCACGATGATGATACGCATGACCTACTAGGGAGCAGCTCCGAGGAGGTCCAGAAACCCAGGATAGGTTACGTCTGCAGCCTCGGCGCCGGTGATCTCCACCGGATCCGAGGCGCCCAAAGCCGCAACCGCCAGGGCCATCACCACCCGGTGATCCCCATGACCGTCCACGCGGCCGCCCCGGAGCGCGGGAAGGGTCTCAGCGCTGCCTCGGATACGCAGCCCATCCGGGCGTTCTTCGGTCCATACCCCGAGCTTCCCCAATTCCGCGGCCATCACCGCGATCCGATCCGTCTCCTTGATCCGGGCATGGGCCACATGCACCAAGGCGGTCTCCCCTGGCGTATAGGCGGCAATGACCGCCATGATGGGAAACAGATCCGGCGTCGCATTTAAGTCGAAGGTACCTGCCTGGAGAGGCCCTTCCCGGGCAACCGTGACCACCCAGGTATCCTGGGTCTTCTCCCAGCTCACCTCCGCCCCCAGATCTTTGAGCATGGAGAAGAATGCCTTATCTCCTTGGGTATCCTCCGGGTCAAGCCCAAGGAGCCGTACCGGGCCGCCGGTAATCGCCCCGGCGCATGCGGGAAAGGCTGCGGAAGAAAAGTCTCCAGGTACCGGGCCGTTCAGGGGCCGGTAGGAAGCGCCGCCCCTGACGCGGAACCAGGAATAGTCCGCTGCCGCATCGTAAGATACTCCCTGGGCATCCAGGTAGGAAAGGGTCATCGTAATATATGGTTTCTCGTTGAGGAGGGGCACGTCGATTTCCGTACTGGTTCCCGCCGGAGCAAGGGGAGCGGCCAAAAGCAGCGCGGAAAGGTACTGGCTGGTAGGACAGGAGAGGGATACCCGGCCTCCTTTCCAGGGACCTTGTACGGTGATGGGCGCACAACCCTGCGGAGCTGAGGCAACCCGAATACCCAAGCCTGAGAGGGCCTGGAGCAAAGGCTCCGCACTGCGGCGGCGGATCTGGGCGTCTCCGGTAAAGGTTATCGGCTCTGTTCCCAAGGCCCCGGCAGCCAGGGCTAAAAAGAGGGTGGTTCCGGAATTGCCCACATCCAGCGCTTGAACCGGGGCTTTGAAGGTCCCCCCTGCTGCTCCGGCGCTGATTCCCTGCACCCGCCAACGGACCAATCGCCCACCCGGAACGTCTTCCCTCGGGGAACACGGCGTATCCAGGGAACGGTATTCCTCGATGACCGCTCCAAGGCTCCGGCAGACCTCCAGACAGGAATGGGCATCCAGGGAATCCAGGGGATAGACGATTTCAGAAACGCCATCCCCCAATGCCGCGACAAGGAGCCTCCGGATGGTGTGGGACTTGGAAGCGGGGATCCGAATCATCCCGGTAAATCGATGGGGTGTAATAATACGGTACATGCGGATACGATAGCAGGTCTCCCTATGCGTGGCAAGGCAGGATAGACGCGGCGCATTGATGGTTAGCAGCGGGCTTGGTTGAACGAACATCCGCAGGTATACTTTGCAGGATGCGATGGCCATTACTCCGCCATATTTTACCAGCCATGGTTGCATTCCGTAAGGAACGATGCTTCGCAAGGCCATCACACCTGGTAAAACATCGTAAACAGCCGGAATGTTATGCGAAATGTGTCTTGGTGTGACCAGACACATCGGTAACACCCTTATTTAACTCTTTACAGTACGGTATTTATGAAAATTATGTTTGTAGGAGACAGGTAACACTATTTCCTTACAATATAAGGATTTAGCATGCATTTTATACTTAAGAATACCTAATGGTTTT
>JAISPY010000038.1 GCA_031274565.1 Treponema sp. | reverse complement strand
CAATGATTCGGCTCGAGACCTGGAAGTAACCATGGTAGGCCCCGAGCCAAAAACCGACGTTATATCCGGCGGTTCGCCGACCGCCGCCTATGGAACGTTCACCAAGGCGCTTGATACGGGTACCTACAATGTAACCGTAACGACCGCTTCTGGTACTACCGCGGCGAGGGATGTGGTCGTACCTTCAAGCGGGAAAGCCCAGGTATACAGTGCCGCAGGAGGAGGTGTCGGAGCCCTCGCCGATGTTGCTCCCGGTAACTTACCTACTGTCGGAACCAAGTCTGTAACCCTTAAGAACACCAGCAGTAACACGAGAATCGTTAAGGTAAAGATAGATTTACCCCAGGCTGGGGCTGCGGCTCTTACGGAGACCAGATATAAGAGCCTTGGACCGGGGGGCGGGGAGGATACCTGGCAGCTTAAAGAAGAGCAGCATACTATAACCCTGTGGTACCTTGATTCTGCTAATGCTTACCAGACTACCAATAAGCAGATAACGCCGTTAGGTGATGGAAGTATAACCTGGAGCGGTGTAACCCTCTCGGGTAGCAACGTTACGGTACAGTAGCCCCAAAGCCGCAGGTGAAGCCCGGTCGTGTCCGCACACCCGGGCTTCGCATTGTTGGGGGGTGGGAATCTTTTGAAAAAGACGCGGGAATTTTCCCGCTCCAGGGCCTGTTCCACCCCCCGTTTCATAGGGTTTCCGCCCCTATACTGAGCGCTCATGCGCGGACCCTTTTTTATGCGCTTGCAATGTACATGCTACTGCCCTGGAAAATCTTATACCATAAGTTCCAATAAGAGATAATTGTAGTAGACCGGAATGACGCGCTATCACCCCTGAGAAAACCCGGAAAGCAGTCCGTTCCTGCTGCTTTCCCCTAGGCGGTTTCCGGATAGTATGCTTATGTTAGAAGCATCTGTTGGATCTTGGGGGTCTTTTAATACAGCATGAAAATCAGCAAAAAAACCTTCGGTGTGCTTTCATCGGGGAAGAAGGTATACCTCTATACCTTGCAAGCGGGGGATCTCTCCTTGTCCCTCTCGTCTTTCGGGGCAACCCTCACCTCGCTCATCGTACCCTCCCGCACCAGTGGGAAGGAAGATGTGCTCTTGGGTTATTCCTGCCTGGAAGCCTACACCCATAACATCCCGTATTTTGGGGTTACTATCGGGCGTTTCGGCAACCGTATCGGGGGTGGGCGGTTTTCCCTCCAGGGTACGGAGTATGCCTTGTACCGGAACGACGGGGCGCATACCCTCCACGGGGGCCGCCGGGGCTTCGATAAGCTCCTGTGGAAAGCCGACGCCTATGAAGATCGAGATGGGGTCTTTGTCCGCTTTGAACTGACCAGTCCTGACGGGGATGAGGGTTTTCCGGGGACCTGTAAGGCCGCGGTGAGTTACGGGCTTACCAAGTCCAACGAGGTGATTGCCGATTACCAGGCCCGAGTGGATGCCCCCTGCCCGGTCAATCTAACCAACCATGCCTATTTCAACCTTGCCGGGGAAGGGAAGGGAGACATCCTTTCCCATGAAGTGGCTATCCAGGCGGACGCCTATGTAGCGGTTGATGCCAGCCTTATCCCCACGGGGGATATCCTGATGGTGGGGCCGGGTCCCTTTGATTTTAGGACCCGCAAGCCCATCAAACGGGATTTTGATGCGGTCCCCGGGGGCTACGATCATTGCTTTGTGATCCAGGGTGAGCCGGGGACCCTGCGGCCCTGTGCGGAGGTCTATGAAGGGAGTTCCGGCAGGACCCTGCGGGTGTTCACCACCCAGCCGGGGGTCCAGTTCTATACGGGGAATCATATCGGCGTCGTCTCAGGCAAAGCCGGTTCCGTGTACACCAAACACAGTGGATTGTGCCTTGAAACCCAGCACTTTCCGGATGCGCCTAACAAGCCCCAGTTTCCATCGTCCCTATACGGACCTGAGCGGGATTACCATGAGAAAGCCCTGTTCGCGTTTGATTGGTAACTTGAGCGGGGAAGGGGATATACAGAACATGCCGAAATAGCGTAAAAAATATCCAGATATGGCTTGCAAAAGAAACCATAATACGGTATAGTTTTAGTAAATTTAGTGTTTAAGGTAACCGGTCTGGGATGAACTCGATAGGAAGGGTATGACCTACCAGATGGAACCGCCGGAATGATTTAGGGGAAAAAGGGGAAATTAAAGAGGAGATTATGGATATCCAACTTCAGGAACTTATTGATAAAATAAAAAAGGATGGAATCGAATCCGCTGCGGAAGAGGCTGGGCGGTTGAAATCTCAGGCCGAGGAACAAGCTAAGCGTATCGTTGAAGCCGCCCAGCGAGATGCGGCTGCTATCATTGCCAAGGGGAAAGCGGATGCGGAACGCTTGGAAAAGGCCGGCGTGGTAGCCCTTGAGCAGGCTTCCCGGAATCTCGTCTTGGTCTTTAAGGGTGAAATTCAGGCGCTTTTGGATACTATCATTGCCCGGCGGTTGAGCGACTCCTATACTGAGGATACCCTCAAGGCCATACTCCCTGAATTGGTCAAGACCTGGGCTGCCAAGGGAGGGGATACGCTGGATATCATCCTCGACGAAGGGACGCTCAAAAAGCTGGAGGCCTATTTTAACGACCAGCTTGCCGCTGAATTGGCCCGGGGAATTGAACTCAAATCCAGCCGGAATCTGGGCGCAGGTTTTCGTATTGCCCACAAGGACGGCTCTGCGTATTATGATTTTTCCGCTGAATCCGTAGGGGCGCTACTTTCCGCGTATCTTAACCCTCGGTTGGGGGAGATTCTGAAACAAGCGGTAAAAGGAAACTAGGCGGTGGCGTATTATTATTTAGTGTCCCAGCTTCCGTATCTCGTGTATGGTCAGGCGGCGCCGCTGTCTTCGGTTCAGTTCAAAGCGCTCTGTAAGGCCGCGCTGCATCCCCAGGATGCGGTCCTGCTGGAATGCTGTACCTTAGACCCGGATCCAGAGGCTCAACTGCAGGGGGCGGGAAAGGGTGGTTCGTACTGGGACGCGCCCCGGGCGACTGCCTCGACCTTTATCGATGGGTGGCGGCATTGGGAGCGGGCGTTACGGCTCCATCTTGCCCGGTACCGGGCCCAAGCCTTGGGGCAGGAAGGGGCCGCGTCGGTGGATCCGCCGGAAGAGCCGGTGGAAGCGGGGGCCCTTGCCAAGGTTGCCCTGGGTTTAGATTCGCCGTTGGAAGCGGAACTTTTCCTGGATCAGGCCCGGTGGAATGCCATCGAAGCCTTGCAGGGGTTTGATTATTTTGGCGTTAATACTATCTATGCCTATCTGCTGAGGCTGCTCCTCATGGAACGGCGCGCTTCATTCAGAGCGGAGGAAGGGTTTACGGCGTATAAAGGGCTTTATACCGCTATAATGACAGCTGCCAGTGGACTTGCGTCAGAAGGCGGACGAGTGTCCGAAATCAGTATTGAATCGGGAGAACCGAAATGACCGGAACAAAAGGAACAGTGGTCGCCGTTAACGGCAATATGGTGAGCGTCCGTTTTGAAGGCGCTGTTTCCATGAACGAAGTCGGCTATGTCAAGGTGGAAAATAAACGGCTCAAGAGTGAGGTGATCCGAATCCGAGGGGATATATCCCAACTCCAGGTGTTTGAGATTACCAGGGGGATTGCCGTAGGGGATACGGTTGAATATTCCGGGGATATGTTGGCGGTAGAAGTGGGGCCAGGCCTTTTAGGGCAGGTGTTCGACGGCCTCCAAAATCCCCTCCCCAAACTCGCGCAAGAGGCGGGTTATTTCCTGGAACGGGGGGTATACCTGGATCCGCTTCCCTTGGACGTGGCCTGGGCTTTTACCCCGGTGGTCAAGGTGGGGGATCGGGTTGAACGGGCGGATACCCTGGGAACTGTGCCGGAAGGTTCCTTTACCCATCGTATCATGGTTCCTTTTAATCTGTACGGTTCCTACACCGTGGCGTCTATCAGGGAAGCGGGGTCCTACACGATACGGGAGACCATTGCGGAATTACAGGACGAGAAGGGAAACCGCTTTCCCGTGGCCATGTCCTTCCGGTGGCCGGTAAAACGACCGGTGGATTGCTATGAAGAGCGGATCAAACCGGAACAACCCATGGTTACCAAGGTCAGGCTGATTGATACCTTCTTCCCGGTGGCTCGGGGGGGAACCTATTGTATCCCCGGCCCTTTCGGAGCGGGTAAAACCGTACTGCAGCAGATCACCAGTCGTAACGCGGAGGTGGATATTGTGGTTCTGGCGGCCTGCGGTGAGCGGGCTGGGGAAGTGGTGGAGACCCTCAAGGAATTCCCGGAGCTTACCGACCCCCGAACCGGGCGTTCCCTTATGGAACGGACCGTGATCATCTGTAACACCTCTTCCATGCCCGTAGCAGCCCGGGAGGCTTCGGTGTATACCGCGGTAACTTTGGCGGAATACTACCGGCAGATGGGCCTTAACATTCTGCTCTTGGCGGACTCTACGAGCCGGTGGGCCCAGGCTATGCGGGAAATGTCAGGCCGCTTGGAGGAAATCCCCGGAGAAGAAGCCTTTCCAGCATACCTGGAATCCACTATTGCGAGTTTCTACGAACGGGCTGGTTTGGTACGGCTCCGGGATGGTTCCATAGGATCCGTTACCATAGGTGGGACCGTAAGCCCTGCGGGAGGCAACTTCGAGGAGCCGGTAACCCAGGCAACCCTCAAGGTGGTGGGCGCGTTTCATGGGCTTTCCCGAGAGCGTTCCGATGCGCGGAAGTACCCGGCGATTCATCCCCTGGAATCCTGGTCTAAATACAAGGGTATCATTGAGGAAGCTAAGGTTGCCTATGCCCACGGTTTTATGTTCCGGGGCAGCGAGGTCGAACAGATGATGAAGGTGGTTGGTGAGGAGGGAACCAGTCTGGATGACTATGTGGTCTACCTCAAGGGAGATTTCCTGGATGCGGTGTATTTCCAGCAGGATTCCTTCAATCCCGTGGACTGCGCGGCGATTCCCGACCGGCAGAAGTATATCTTCACCATCATTCTCAAGATATTGGCCTCCACGTTTATCTTTGCGGATAAGAATGAGGCCCGGAGCTGGTTCAATCGGCTCAGGCAGCGCTTCCTGGATTACAATGGTACCGAGTGGGAGAGTGCGCAGTTCAAGGCGCTGCAAAAGGAACTTGAGGCTGCGGTGGCTGAACGGTCCCAAGGCGTGGATAAGGCGGCGGAACCATTCCTGGCGTAGGATACAGAGGGAGAATCAGCGATGAACAAGGTATATAGTAAAATTGAATCCATCACCGGGAGCGTTATTACCGTCAAGGCCGATGCTATCCGGTATGGAGACTTGGCGGAGGTGGATACCGTATTCGGCACCTCCCTGGCGGAGGTAAACCGGCTGGAAGGTAATTTGGTTTCCCTGCAGGTATTTGCCGGAGGTCGGGGTATTTCCACCGATGATACGGTGCGGTTCTTGGGACGGCCGATGCAGGTGTCTTTTTCCGAGAACCTCATGGGCCGGGTTTTTTCTGGTTCCGGAAAACCTCGGGATCGGGGGCCAGCGCTCCATGAAAACCTTATCCCCATTGGCGGGCCTTCGGTGAATCCGGCTCAGCGAATCATCCCCCGCAGGATGATTCGGACCGGTATTCCCATGATCGATCTGTTTAATACCCTGGTGGTTTCTCAGAAACTGCCTATCTTTTCGGTTTCCGGGGAACCCTACAACGATCTCTTGGCCCGAATTGCGATGCAGGCTGAGGTAGATGTCATCGTCTTGGGGGGTATGGGTCTTAAATACGATGATTACCTGTTCTTTAAAGACGCTTTGGAAGAGGGGGGGGCGCTTTCCCGGACCGTGATGTTCGTGCATACCGCCTCGGATCCCACGGTAGAATGTCTGATGATTCCCGATATGTCTCTAGCGGTAGCGGAACAGTTTGCCCTACAGGGTAAGGACGTGTTGGTGCTGCTCACGGACATGACCAACTTTGCCGACGCCATGAAAGAAATTTCCATCATCCAGGAGCAGGTACCCTCTAACCGGGGGTATCCGGGAGACCTGTACAGTCAGTTGGCGAGCCGGTATGAAAAAGCCGTGGATTTTGACACGGCGGGGTCCATAACCATCCTGGGAGTTACCACCATGCCGGGGGATGACGTGACCCATCCGGTTCCGGACAATACAGGGTATATCACCGAGGGGCAGTATTACCTTAAGAACGGACGTATCGAGCCGTTCGGTTCCCTTTCCCGGCTCAAGCAGATGGTCAACGGTAAAACCCGCTCGGATCACCGGGCCTTGATGGACGGTATGATCAAGCTCTACTCGGCCTACAAGGATACCTTGGAAAAGAAGGCCATGGGCTTTATTATGACCTCCTGGGATGATAAGCTCCTCAAGTACGGGGATCGGTTTGAAAAGGGCATGATGGATCTGTCGGTTAACATCCCGTTGGAACGGGCCTTGGATTTGGGCTGGGAGATCCTGGCGGATTGTTTCGGCCCTGAAGAGACGGGGCTTCGTTCAGAACTGATTGCGAAGTTCTGGCCCAAGAAGGATTAGTAAGACATGGCAAAGATCAAGCTGACCAAAAATGAGCTCAAGAAGCAGAAAGACGCCCTGAAGATGTATCAGCGGTATCTTCCGACCTTGATGCTTAAGAAGCAGCAGCTTCAGGCGGAAATCAGAACCACTGAGTTGCGTATTAAAGCGTTGTTGGCGGCCAAGGATCAGGTAGACGAATCCTTTAAGCCCTGGATAGGGGTGTTTTGTGAGACCGGGTTCTTTACCGAGGAACTGGTTCAGATACGGAGTATTACGACGAGTCAAGGAAACATTGCGGGGGTAGCTATTCCCCTGTTTCATGGGGCTGAATTTTATACCGCCCCTTATGATTTGGCCCGCAGTCCTCTGTGGCTCGATAAGGCGGTGGCGAAGATGCAGCAGGTTTTGTTGTTGGATTTGGAAGCCCAGGTTCTGGAGGAGCAGCGGAAGCGACTGGATCATGAATTGCGGGTAACCACCCAGCGGGTCAATCTTTTTGAGAAGATCATGATCCCCGAGACTAAGGCGCATATCAAGAAGATCCGGGTGTATCTGGGGGATCAGCAGACTTCCGCGGTGGTCAGGGGAAAGATCGCCAAGCGCGGTATGGAGAGGGTTGCCCAATGATTGTACCGATGAAGAAAGTGTCCCTGGTGGTGATGGATAAAACCCGGGAAGCATCCCTGGAAACGTTGCGGGAACTGGGGGTAGTGCATCTGGAGAAACGAGCCGTTACCTCTGATACGCTTTCCGCATTGCTGGAGCGGGAAGCCAAGGCTGAAAGTGCCTTGGGCTTGTTGCGGCCCTATCAGGGTGCTTCGCAAGTAGGGGCGCCCAAGCAGGGGTCGGATGGGGCGGAGTTGGTAACGCAGGTCTTGGCGCTGGTGGAGGAGCGCAAGGTCCTCCAGGAACAGTTGCTTGCTACGATTAAAGAACGGAGCCGCATTGAAAGCTGGGGGAATTTCAGTCCTGTTTCGTTGCGCGATCTGGCGGCTCAGGGGGTTGTGCTTATTCCGTATAAGATCCCCCGCAAGGTATATGCATCCCTGGGGAAGGATCAGCCCTTTATCCGGCTTGCTGAAGATAAGGCGGTGGTGTATGGCCTGAGTGTGGGCAAAGAAATTGCCGGAGAAATGCCTTTTACCCTGCCGGAACATTCGCTTCACGAGCTTGCGGGGATCATGGAGACGATCCAGGGGAAGCTTGCGGCCATTGAGACCCGATTTGCTGAGTTTGCCCGCCGGGGAGGGCGTATTGAAGCGGAACTCGAGCTGCTTGCCCAGGATATTGCCTTTGAGACCGCCCGGGTAAGTATGGATCGGACGGAAGCGGTTCCCGGGGCATGTACCGTTTCCTGGCTTACCGGTTATGTGCCCGAGTATGCGGTGGGAACTCTAAAGCGGGCGGCGGCGGAAAACGGCTGGGCCTTGGCGGTACGGGACCCCGAGGAGACGGATAACCCACCGACCTTGGTGAAGAACAACGCCTTTACGCGGCTGATTCAGCCCCTGTTTAAAATCCTGGGAACCACCCCGGGGTATCGGGAATACGATATAAGCCTATCCTATCTGCTCTTTTTCAGTTTCTTTTTCGCCATGATCTTTGGGGATGCGGGATACGGCTCGGTACTCTTCGTGATTGCCCTTATTTGCGGGATAAAATCCGCGAAACAAACCGGGAAGGTTCCCGATGGGATCCGCTTGTTAGGCTTGCTTTCCCTCGCAACTATCCTCTGGGGTACCGTGACGGGTTCGTGGTTTGCTATGCAGCATATTCCGGGGTTCTTGGAGGCGCTCAAGGTTCCCTTCCTTGCTTCGGAGCAGAATATTAAACACCTGTGTTTCGTGGTTGGAGCGGGGCAGATTGCGCTGGCCCATCTCAAGAATATCAAGAAGGCATTCCCCTCCCTTACCGCCATAGCCCAGCTTGGCTGGCTTGGTATGGTGGTAGGTCTCTATTTTCTGGTGTTGAATCTGGTGTTGTCCCGGACGGAATTTCCGATTCCTTCTTTTGCCTTCTATCTTATTGGAGGCGGGCTGGGGACCTTTTTCATCTTTGCGGAACAGAAGGGGGGAAATTTCCTTAAAAATATAGGCAAGAGTTTTGCAAACGTATTGCCCACCTTTTTGAGCGCCGTATCGAGTTTCTCGGATATTATCAGTTATATCCGCCTTTTCGCGGTTGGTCTTGCAGGAGCCGCTATAGCGAACAGCTTTAACAGTATGGCGGGGGGTCTCCCTTCGGGTCCGGCCCGCATCATTGGGGGAGGACTCATCCTCCTGTTTGGTCATGGGCTTAACCTAGCCATGAATGCCCTTTCCGTGGTAGTTCATGGGGTTCGGCTCAATTTATTGGAATATGCCGGTCATCTTGGTATGGAATGGTCCGGTTACACATATTCACCCTTCGCGCTCAAACATAAGGCGTCTCCGGAGTAAAGGGGTACGGGATTGAGCGGTTTTGATCCCCTATGGGCGGATGAGGGCTGTGTTCAAGAGCCGGTGCAACTGGGTTCGGAAAGGGAGTCCAAAGGAGCTATGATTCGGAAGAGGCTACGCGTATTCCGAATTTTCCGATGGTTAATCATTTGTTAGATAAATTCATTTATCTAACAAACAAAATTAAGGAGCATATATGAATATTGGATTGATTGGAGTTGCTGCCTGTCTTGGTCTTGCCGCCCTTGGTTCTGCCTTGGGAGCGGGCGCTGCGGGTATGTCTGCCATCGGTGCATGGAAGAAATGTTTTATCCAGAATAAACCGGTGCCTTTTATCCTGGCAGCTTTTGCAGGCGCGCCATTGACCCAGACCATCTATGGGTTCATTCTGATGAATAGTCTGGCGGATATCAATAGTAACCCCATGGCGCAATTAGTTATTGGGGTATTTGCAGGGCTTGCCATGGGAGTTTCGGCTTTATACCAGGGTAAATGCAGCGCCTGCGCTTCCGATGCCTACGGGGAAACCCCACAGGGTTTTGGTAATTACATCCTGGTGGTGGGTCTTATTGAAACCGTGGCCCTTTTCGTGATGGTATTTTCCCTGACGCTGGTGAGCAAATATTAAGGGTGCATCGAGTAGATCGGTACCGTTTATCGGACTTTGGCGCTTAAACGGATGGGTCATACTACACGGGTAATCAAAATTGGCGGGTTTGGCGCTGTTGAACCGGTCATGCTCGGCGGTACTTTCCCGGTGGTTATCCAGACCATGTGGAAGGACTGCCTTTCTTTTTCTGATCTCACGGGAAATGCGGGAGAAAGGATATGTGCCCGGATCAAGACCCTGGGAGCGATAGGGTGCGGCTTGCTTAGGTTTGCGGTGCCTGATAGGGAGGCTGCAGAGGTATTGGGAAACCTGGCAACCATGGTTTCTATGCCCCTTGTGGCGGATATTCACTTTGATTATACCCTAGCCTTGCGGTGCCTTGATTTTCCCATTGCCAAGATCCGTATCAATCCCGGCAACATCGGCAGTCGTGAAAAAGTGGAGCAGGTGCTGAGGAAAGCCGCGCTTAAGGGGGTCCCGATACGAATAGGGGTGAACGCTGGGAGCCTTCCCCGGGATCTCCGGCATTCCGTGGCAGCAGGCAGTCTTGATCGGGGGGAGGCGCTGGTGCAGGTGGCAGAGCGGGAATTGGACCTCCTGCGGGAAAGTGATTTTCCTCAGGTTCTGGTCTCAATGAAAGCCTCCTCGGTGGCCGATACTATTAAGGCGAACCGGCTGTTGGCGGAGCGTACCGATGTACCCCTCCATATCGGCGTTACCGAGGCAGGACCCCTCATTCCAGGGGTAGTACGGAATACCCTGGCCCTCCATACGCTGCTTTCAGAGGGGATTGGGGATACGATTCGGGTATCCCTTTCGGATACCATGGAGCGGGAGATCATTGCCGGGAGGGAGATCCTGGGGACCCTGGGGCCGGGTACCGGCAAGAAAAAGACCCGTAAGGGGGTTACCCTGGTTTCCTGTCCCCGGTGTGGCAGAAACAGCTTCGACACCCATGGGTTCACCGAACGATGGCAAACGCGCTTATATGCCGTGGACAAGGAGCTTACCATTGCGGTGATGGGATGTGCGGTCAACGGTCCTGAGGAGGCCCGGCATGCGGACTTGGGTATCACCGGGCTGGGAAACCAGGTGTTTTTATTCCGGCAGGGGAAGGTGGTGAGGACCCTTGCGGCGGATACGGCGGATGCCGCCTTTGAGGAAGAACTGGAACGGTTGTATCATGCGGAGCAAAAGTGAAAAAAAATGAGAAAAGAGCGGGTTTTAGGGTTTTGGGTGCTGGTTCTCTGCGGCGTCTTGGGATGGGCGCAAAGACAAACCGAGCGTCCCTATTGGTTCAGTCTTGAACGGGGAAAAGTGCTGTTCAGAAAAGGGGACTATGGGAATGCCCTCTTAGCCTTTGAGGATGCCCGGAGGGATCGCCGGACGATGTATACCCGGATGGAACGGGATCTGATTGATCTGTTATCTATTCATGAGGTGCGTCTGTTAGGGGATTCGCTGGAGAGAATCGAGCCGTATATTGCCGAACGGTATCATGTAAATGCCGCTGCCGCCCTGCGGGAGTTATATTTTCGGGTGCCCCGGTCATCTCTGGAAGGGTCCGCTACGAAGGCATTGGAAGCGTTGGGGCGGCTCAAGTATTACCCTGAAGCGGAATATTGGATAGGAGAAAGTTATCGGGTCGAGGGAGAATTGGGAGTGGCTTTGGGACAGTATCAAAAGGCCCATGAACAGCGGGCGTTCCTGGAAAACCCTCGTTTTGATATAACAATTTTATATAAGATCATTGATATTCTTACCATTAGGCAAGATTATCCTGAGATGGAGAAGCGGCTTCTGGAGATCCTTGAGCAGGATACCCTATGGTCCGGGGAAGTGAGCGGTACGACGAAAAGCGCTATGACGAAGGTCTTGGAAAACGACGGTATCAGCCGTTTTTTAACGATTTATCGGTATAACTATACCACGGTAGAGCGGGCCCATCGACTTTTAGGCTTGTATTACTACGCTTCAGGCCGGCACAACCGGGCGACGGAACATCTCATGTTTTCATTTTTGATTCAGAATACCATCGTGATCGAGGAAGTAATCCGTAACCAGTATGATTTTACCTTTACCACCCTGGAGAACCTGCTGAGTCAAGCCATGAAGCGTCCGGTTTTAGGGGACTATATGGACGATGCTGAATACTTCAAAACCCTCTATTATCTGGGGGCAGCGCTGTATGCGGACGGTAAGGTAATTCCTGCCCGGCGGTTTTGGATCTTTTTGAGCGGCTGTGCTGATGCAGGTGAATGGCGGGGCAGGGCGAATCTCCAGTTACGAAGTCCTTTTGTGGAACAAGCGGTAAAAATGCCCTGATAGTATTTTGAGGGGTTAGCGGCAAACAGGAGCAACCGGGAAGCGTAAGCGGCTATTTTTTAGAAAACTATAATTGCCATGGTGAGGAGCAGTTAATGAAAACGATTATTCATGCGGATAATAGCATGTTCTTCAGAAAATTAATGAAGACCTTTCTTGCGGAACATGGATTTCTCGGTGAAAGTTTTGCCGATGGAAGCGAGGCATTGCGAGCTATTACCCAAAAGGATGTTTCTTTGGTCATTACGGGTATGGTTCTTTCCGATATGAATGGCTGGAAATTTATTAAAAAAATCATCATCGCTTCTTACCAGATCCCTATTATTGTGCTTACTTCAAATACTTCAGAGACAGAAGAGTACGGCTTGAAGGCTTTAGGAATTAAAGCCCATATCCTCAAGTCAGGAGCATGGAAAGAAACACTTCTGTCCTATCTGTACCAGTTGTAAACCCCGACGCCAGGGGAATCCTGGGGGAATTTGCGCGGGTCCTAAGCATCGGCTGTGGCCCAAGGAAAAAGCGCCGGGCCGATTGACAAGCAGCGTACCTTTATAGTATTTTTTATAAATACTTGAGGCAGTTCCAAACGGTCAGATTTTGGAACCGCAACTTATAAAAACAGCAGTTTTGTAAGGCTTTAGCCTGAAAAACTGCAAGAGATGGTTCCATCGGACCATAGGTCCGCAATAACCGATTTTGGAACCATCTCAAAGCAAACGTCATTAAAGGCGAGGAGATGCTTCTATGGCTCAGAGTAAGAATTCCCGTACTTCCAGCACTACCCAGAAATTCTTTTGTTCCTGCGGCGGAGAAATTAAAATGAAAACCCTCTTTGAAAAGGGTAAGGTTAAAAATGTCGCGGAATGTGAGAAATGTAAACGTTTGGAACGGCGGCCTTCGGATTTCAAGTGAATGGTTCTCAGCGGATTCTAAGCCGGTAATGTAATCGTTGATGGAATGTACCGGTTTCAGCGTATTTTAGAGGGAGGAGGGTTTTCCTTTGGCAGGTAAAAACAGTTCTGCGTTCAAACGGCACCGACAGAGTGAAGAGCGGCGTATGCGGAATAAGGCGGTAAAGAGTTCCGTCAGGACTATCACGAAGAAATTTGTGGTTTTGGCTCAGAAGAAAGAGCTTGGTGAGGCTGGGGCGGCGCTTAAAGAAATGATCAAGAAGATTGATACCGCTGCACAGAAGGGGATTATCAAGAAGAACACCGCGGCCCGCAAAAAATCACGGATGCAGCGCTTCTTTAATGCCCTTAACCAGACCGCAGTAGCGCAGTAAGCGGCCGCCTCATGCGGGTTGCAGGTGGAATGAGGAGTGAAATGGTGAAGTACTCTACGGTACTGAGGGTGTCATGACAGAGCGAAAGTATACCAAAGCTGATATGATTACTACGGTAGCTCACCGGACTAGTATCGAACGGGAAGACGTACAGATGATTATTGAGTGTTTTCTCGATACTATACGGGCGACTCTTATGGAAGCGGCGACTATTGAACTGCGCGGCTTTGGGACTTTTGAATTCAAGCGGAGAAAGGGTCGGGAGAAGGCGAGAAATCCAAGAACCGGTGAGATCTTATCGGTTCAGGCTCATGGGGTGGTTACCTTTAGGCCGGGAAGGACCTTAAAGCAGGATCTGTGGAACCTGGGCGGAGAAACGGATCGCCCTGATGTTGGGGAAGCGAATGAGGATACGGAAGCCCCGGATGGTCACGCTCAGTAGGGGTACATGAGGGGGCATCAGGGTTTACCGGGGGTACTAGCCCAGGGCCTTATCCCGCTGGGGGTGGTACTGCTGGGGGCGGTACTGTTTGCCGCGATGTTTCCTAATCCGGTATGCCCAGAGGGTCTGCCGTTTGTGGCCTGGGTTGCCTATGTTCCGGTGTTTTGGTTGAGTTATCGAAGGGGACTAGGTGGTTCCCTCCTCTGGGGTGGGCTCTATGGGTATGCTGCGTATGGACTTTTTAACTACTGGTTAAGCGTTTTTCATCCCTTGGCAGGGGTAATCGTCGGGGTTATTTACCTGGTGTTCTTTATGATCCTATTTCCCTTGCTAAAAGCGGCGGTATTCCTTTTTCCGCGGCGGGGGTATATACTCCAGGTACTGCTGTGGATAAGTTTTGAATACCTGCGGACCCAGGGCTTTTTGGGTTACCCCTATGGTATCACCGGGTATTCCCAGTGGCGGATTACCCCTCTCATCCAGATAGCGGATATATTTGGGGTCTGGGGGGTTTCTCTGCTGGTGGTGTTTCCTGCGGCGTGGCTTGCGGCGGCCATATACGGCGCTCCCTGGAGGGCATGGCCCAGCCGGATCCAGGCGTTTTTTCGTAGGGAACGGGTGTCTGCGGGGCTGTGGCTTGCGGCCTTAATGGGGACGGTGGTATACGGTTTTACCGCCCAGGTCGATTATTCCGACGCTCCCACCGCGCGGATAGCCCTGATTCAGCATAATACGGATCCCTGGCTGGGGGGTATTGCGGAATATCGGAAGAATTACGAGGTTTTAAAGCGGCTCTCTGTAGAGGCCCTGCAGGGGGAGCCTAAACCGGACCTGGTGGTATGGTCTGAGACCGCCTTTGTTCCTCGGATTTACTGGCATATCACCTATCGGGATGATCCGGCGTCGTATGCGCTGGTTAAGGAGCTTATGGATTACTTAGCGGTTCAGGAGGTACCCTTTGTGATTGGGAACGACGATGCCCGCAAGGACCCGGCGAAGAATCCGGTGGGGGATCACCGGGTGGATTATAATGGGGTGCTGCTCTTTGACCGCGGGGCCATTGCCGAGGTGTACCGTAAGCTCCACCTGGTACCCTTTACCGAGCATTTTCCTTACGAGAAACAGTTTCCCCTCATCTATGCGGCCCTCAGAAATGCGGATACCCATTTCTGGGAGCAGGGGGATGAGCTTACGGTGTTCAGGGTTAATGGGCTTACCTTTTCGACGCCCATCTGTTTCGAAGATACCTTTGGCTACTTGTCCCGGGATTTTGTGCGGAACGGGGCGGAACTTATCGTCAATCTTTCCAATGATGCGTGGTCTAAAAGCCTCCCCGCCCAGATGCAGCATCTTTCCATGGCCCTGTTCCGGGCGGTGGAAAATCGGCGGTCCATGGTACGTTCCACCGCTTCGGGCCAAACCTGCGGGATAGACCCCAATGGGGTTATTATTGCCATGGCAGAACCCTTTGAGGAAACCCAGTTGACGGTGCAGGTACCGGTGTTTACCCGGGATACCTGGTATACGAAGTACGGGGATCTCTTACCCCGTGGGTGTGTTGCCGCGGCGGCGCTCCTGTTGCTACTCCGTATAGGAAGCGGTATAATAGGTATAATACGGCACATAGAAATAAAGAAAAATCTGCGGATTGACAAGGATACGGACAGCATAGGAAAATGAACGAAATGAGCTTCAGCAGGTTTAATCGAAAGGAAGGAAGCTATGAACTCCTTGAACTCCCCTAAAAAGATCCTCATTGTCGATGATGAGCCAAATCTTGAGTTCTTCGATCTCATGCTGAGCAAATTAGGATTTAGGGTCGAAAAAGCGAGTGACGGGGTGGAGGCCATGGAAAAGGTAGGGCGATTCTGCCCGGATCTTATCCTGTTGGAGAATATCATGCCCCGGATGTCCGGCTGGGAATGTACCAAGATTTTAAAGGCCGATCCCCAATTCCGGGAAATTCCGATTATTATGTTTTCCTCCTTAGATGATGTGAAGGATAAGGTGGCGGGTTTTGAACTGGGGGTGAATGATTATATCACCAAACCCTTTAATTTTTCTGAGGTTCTGGTCCGGATTCGGGTGGCGCTTCGTAATCGGGAGCTGTTTACCCAGATTGGCCATATGCGGGAATCCTGTTTGACCTTTGCAGAAGCATTAAGTCGGGACATAAAGACGAATTTAGCGGATTTTGTACGGAGCATTGATGCCTTGGACGCGGTCATCGTCCAGCTTACCCCGGGCAGCACGGTCCTGGATCCTGCTGCCCTGTCCTCGTTGATGAGCGTTGTTAGTAACAAGAGCCAGGCGGTTAGAAAACAGATCGCGGAACTGGATGCCCGTATCGAGAAAACTATCATCGAATGGGAGGATATAAAAAAGAGCAACCATGGGCTGAGCGTGGAAGCGCATATCCGAAGCCCCATCCATCAGTAGGAAGAATGTGCATATATGGCTATCATAGAAGGAAAAAGAAAAGAAGGTTCTCGGATGGTTACCTTTGGGGTAGGTACGCGCTTTGACGGGTATCTGCAATTCACCGAGACCCTCTGTATCCGGGGACGATTTAAGGGAACCATAGAAGCCCAGGGTACCCTCATTGTGGATAAGGGCGCGGTGGTTGAGGCGGACCATATCTCGGTAAGCTCCCTTACGGTGTATGGGACCGTGGTGGCTCCGGTACATGCAGAGGATAAGATCGATATGTTCCCCGGTGCGGAAGTCCGGGGGGACCTCATCGCGGCCCGCTTGCGGATCGCCGATGGGGTGCTGTTTGAGGGCCAGTGTACCATGACCCAGGTAGCGGAGGAAGTGGAAATATTCTCCCGGTCTACCCAGGAAATCAAAGCGGAATTGCAGCGAACCAATGAATGACCTGGAAACGCTGATTACGCGGTTGTCTGCGGCCTCTCTGCGGGTTGTACTCGCGGAATCCTGTACCGCAGGGCTGGGGGCGGACCTTGTAGCCCGGGTTCCGGGAGCTTCCCGGGTATTGTGGGGCGCCTATATTGCCTATACAGTAGAGGCTAAAATCGCCATGTTGGGGCTTGAGGAAGATCTGATCCGCCGGTATGGTGCGGTGAGTCGAGAAACCGCCTGCGCCATGGCCCAAGCCGCGCTCAACCGGAGCGGTGTGGATATAGCGGTTGCGGTAACCGGGCTTGCAGGGCCGGAAGGCGATGGTACCGCCGTGCCGGTGGGGACCGTATGGATAGCCACGGTCCTGCAGGGATCGGAAGCAACGGCCCGGGTGTTTCACTATACCGGTTCCCGGCAGGCAGTGCGCGTTGCCGCTGCGGAGGATCTTATCCGGGAACTCTTACGCCAGCTTCCCGTATCCGCTGAGGTGGGTTGACAGTGCAAGCGCTCATGGTTAGAGTGAAGGTAATAAGGACCATGAAACCGCGAACCGGTTTGGAATATCCTTTACGTGTACAATCCTTCACCTGAACCATACTCATCTTACAGGAAACGAATAGGGCTGAAAGTGCGCGGTAGAGGCGTGTATCCTTCTCATAATGAAACGATGAGATAAATGAACATGACAATCTAATGATACCGCAAAATAATAGAATAGGTGGTTTGCATCGTGGCAATAGTACGGAGAAGTCGCAAAGTAGAAACAACAGAAAATGAAGCGGTAATGGGTATGGAAAAGTTTGAACCGGAAAACCCTTCCCCGCTCAACGAGCACGGTTCTGAATCGGCGGTCCGGTCTTTCGAGGGAACGCAGCTTACCCTTGAGCGTGAAGCTTCAGAAACCGGGGATTGGGAGGTCCCGCTTACCCCGGAGGAATCCCGAGAAGAGGATGCCTTGGATGAAGACAGCGGGGAGCGGCCGAATGGCCGGGTGGTGGTGCGGGCTAAAACCAGACGGACCTACCGAAACCGCTGGGAATCCGGGGCGCCTCCCGAAGGGGGAACCCTAGAAGAACCCCTTGCCGCGGATACGCCCTATCCGACTCCTCCCAAAGGTCGCGGCCGGGGCGTGTATAACCGTGGCGCGGCTAATACCGGGGGAGGTGCCGGTGTATCCGCTGCTCCTGCTGAGGCCGCTCCGGCACTGTCCTTACCGGCCTTACCCAAGAACCTTCCTTCCATGCCGGACATTTATGGCAAGCCCGAACCCCGGGTGGATCAGGATAACGGTAAGCCCCGGTTGTGTATTAATGAACTCATTCGGCTCAACATGATAGACCTGCGGGAGTTGGCGGTTTGTTACAGTATTTCCCATGAAGACATGGTATCCCTGAAAAAGCAGGAGATCGTCTTTGCCATCCTCAAGGCCCACACGGAACGGGGAGGCATCATCTATGCATACGGGTCCCTGGAAATACTCCCCGATAGTTACGGGTTTCTCCGGAGTCCCCAAAATTCCTATCTTCCCGGTCCGGATGATATTTATATCAGTCCCAGCCAAATCCGGCTCTTTGCCCTTAAAACCGGGGATACGGTCTATGGTCAAATCCGCAGCCCCAAGGAGCAGGAGCGTTTCTTTGCTATGCTCCGGGTGGAGACCGTCAACTATGACGATCCCACCGTGGCCCAGAACCGAATTCCGTTTGATAACCTTACGCCCCTCTATCCCAATCGAAAGCTCGATCTCGAAACCGTTACCGAAGATGTTTCCGCCCGGATCATCAACCTGTTCTGCCCCATTGGAAAAGGTCAGCGGGCCATCATTGTGGCGCCTCCCCGGACCGGTAAGACCATTATGATGCAGAAGATCGCCAATGCCATCACCAAGAACCATCCCGAGGTGTACCTTATCGTGTTGCTCATTGATGAGCGGCCCGAGGAAGTAACCGACATGGAGCGGACCGTTCGGGCGGAGGTTATTTCCTCTACCTTTGATGAACAGGCCTCTCGGCATGTGCAGGTTACGGAGATGGTCTTGGAAAAGGCCAAACGCCTCGTGGAACACAAGAAGGATGTGGTGATCCTCCTGGATTCCATCACCCGACTTGCCCGGGCCTATAACCAGACCATCCCGACTTCAGGGAAGATCCTCTCAGGGGGGGTTGATTCCAATGCCCTGCACAAGCCCAAACGCTTCTTTGGGGCTGCCCGGAACATCGAGGAGGGGGGGAGTCTCACCATTATTTCCACCGCCTTGGTTGAGACCGGAAGTCGCATGGATGAGGTCATCTTCGAGGAGTTTAAGGGAACCGGTAACTTGGAAATCAACCTGGACCGGCGGCTCTCGGACCGGCGGCTCTTCCCGGCCATCAACATCAAGAAGTCCGGGACCCGGAAGGAGGAACTCTTGCTTTCCGAAGAGGAACTCCAGAAAATATGGATCCTCCGCAAGGTCATTAACCCCATGGAAGATATCGAGATCATCGAGTTACTGGTTGACAGGATGAAGAAAACCAAGAATAATGAAGCGTTCCTCAAATCCATGAATACCGGAGCCACGGGTATGGATTGAGATTTTTTACTTTTTCTACTTTTTTTTACAAGGACTACTATATGAGAGAAAAAATTCATCCTAAATATGTACCGGCTAAAATCACCTGTGCCTGCGGGAATGTGATCGAGACCCGTTCTACGGCCCGGGACATCAAGATCGAAATTTGTTCCGCCTGTCATCCCTTCTTTACGGGGAAGCAGAAACTGGTTGATACCGCAGGCCGCATCGAACGATTCCGCAGAAAGTACCATATCAAGGACTAAGTGGGAACGGCATTACCGTGAAGCCTGGAGCAGCCATCGAGGTTGAACTGTTAGACACTACCCTAAGAGACGGCGCCCAGGGTGGGGGGATAAGTTTTTCCATACAGGATAAACTTGCCATCGTCCAGGCTCTGGATGTACTGGGGCTTACCTGGATCGAGGCGGGGAATCCCGGGAGTAACCCCAAGGACATGGAATTCTTCCGGCTTGCCAGAGGGCTTACCCTGGAACATGCACGACTGTGCGCCTTTGGTTCAACCCGAAAAAAGGGCCATACCCCGGGGACGGACCCGCAGTTGCAGCATCTCCTGGATGCGGCTACAGAAACGGTGGTGATCTTTGGGAAGAGCTGGGACCTCCAGGTAACCGAGGTCTTGGGAGTGGGTCTCCAGGAAAACTGTACCATGATCGCCGAGACCGTGGGTTTTCTCAAGGAACAGGGTCGGACCGTGATCTACGACGCGGAACACTTTTTCGACGGTTGGGCCGCCAATCCTGCCTATGCCCTCAAAACCGTGCAGGAAGCCCTGGAAGCAGGAGCGGATCGGATCGTGCTGTGCGACACCAATGGGGGAACCTTTCCCGATCGTATCGCCCAGGGGACCGCTGCGGCCCAAGCGCTGATCAGCGCGGCTCAAAAGGCTCCCATCCTGGGTATCCATGCCCACAATGACGCGGATATGGCCAGTGCCTGTTCCTTGACTGCGGTGCAAGCTGGATGCCGTCATGTCCAGGGGACCCTCTTGGGCTTTGGGGAGCGATGCGGGAATACAAGCCTTGCGGCGGTGATCCCCAGTATCGCGCTGAAATTGGGGTTCCGCTGTCTGCCTGCGGGGAAACTAGCGCATCTTTTCGAGGTGAGTCACCGAGTGGCGGAGATTGCCAATGTGGTGGTACCTGACACGATGCCCTACGTGGGTGTCCATGCCTTTTCCCATAAGGCGGGGATGCATGCCGACGGCATCCTCAAGGTGCGCCGTTCCTTCGAGCATATTGACCCGGTCTTAGTGGGTAATGATCGGCATTTTCTTATGAGCGAGATAGGGGGACGTTCGGCCATTGCTGAACGGGCCAAGAAAATAGACCCTCGCATCACCAAGGATCACCCGGTTACCGCGACTCTGGCCGCACGGCTCAAGACGCTGGAGGCTGAAGGCTGGCAGTTTGAAGGGGCGGACGCGAGCTTTGAACTGTTGGTCCGCCAGGAACTGGGTCTCTACCAGCCCCGGTTCAAACTCGATGCCTACCGGGTGGTATGTGAGCATCCCAGCGGCGGGACCCTTGCCTGCGCTCACGCCTGGGCCAAGGTGTGGGTAGACGGTCAGCATGAAATTGCTGCGGCTGA
>JAISPY010000265.1 GCA_031274565.1 Treponema sp. | reverse complement strand
TCATCCGCCTGGGTTCTCTCGGCGGTTTCCTGGTCTATCTTTTCGTTCAGTTCGGTAACTGCTTGGGTAAGTGCATCATCCCCGTCAATCCGGTCTATGCGTTCCTGGGTATATGTTTCAGTGAGGTCGGTAATGGCTTGGTCATGCTCCCTATCCGCCCCATCCCGTGCCGCTATTTCCGCTTCCAAGTTATCGAATAGGGTATCAATCCGGCTGGTGTGGTCACTGGAGGCCCCTGAACTGCTGGCAGTCGCCGCCTCTAAATTACTGAGCCGATTATCTTGTTCGGTTTCTTTTGCCGCAAGGGTCGAAAATTGGTTATTATAGCCCCCTTGGGCGCTCTCAAAGGAGAGTATTTTTTCACTGAATGCTGATACGGATTCCGCAAGACCTTGTATATCCGCATCCTGGTCGGTGTTTTTTTGTTGGTTTTGGGCTATATTCTGCGTTATTTCGGTTAGTGTTCCATCAATACCATCGAGCCGGTCGTCCTGTTCCGCATCTTTTTGCTGGATTTCCAGTACGGTCTCGCCGGTTAGGGGGAGTTCTTCCAGGCTTGCCACCTGGGTTTCAAGGTTTTCAAGGCGTCCATCGTGATTCGATACTACTTGAATGGTTTCGCGCAGCGCATCATCCTGTACCGTTTCCTGGTTCTGGAGGGCGCTGAGGGTTTCCCCCTGCTGGTTTTGCTGTTCTACGATTCCCGCTACATCGGTTTCTAGTTCCGCAAGGGCCTGTTCAAGATGTTCAAGACTGGTTTCCTGGTTCTCATTCTCTTCGGTGATGCCTGCCAGGATGTCGTCATATTTGTCCATGTCGGCCGTATAGGGCAGGTCAACCCAGGGGGTGTATCCGTTACCAACTTTGATTTTACGGGTGCTGTCGGTGCAGATGGCGATACCGAGTTCCCCATTACGCAACAGCGTATTCGCCGCGATAAAGTTTGCTTCCGTGTCGGTTCGTAGTTTTATTTGTTTCACCATGATGCTTTCCTAGGTTTTATCGTCCCCCAGCGGTGAATGATCGCTTTCCTGGGGTTGGGTCTTTAGGTCTTGCTGTACCGCCTTGCTCTTGGCCATATATGCCTGAATTACCTCCTCGGTTACGGGCATCATGTTGGCCGGGAAGAAGTGATAGTCCCCGGCCTCTATCCCCGGCATGTTTTCCTTGTGCCGCACCTCGTTCATGCTGAGCATCCCGTTGGTCAACTGTTTGGCGTAGGCGTCTATCCGCGCCTGGAGGGAGGTCTTGAGCAGTGAGTTATAGGAATACTCGAAATACAGATACGCGCGCTCCTCATAGGGGATTAAGCGGTTTATGGCCTGCTCAAAACTCATGGCCAGGGGCCGGATTGCGTTCTCAATAAACATGGTATAGAGGGCTTCCAGGTTGGTGGTTTCCGTGCCTTTCAGCAGGGACAAGGGGACCCGGAACAGCTTGGCCACTTCCCCTTCTTGAAAGGTCCGGTTTTCAACAAGCTGGTTGGCGCGGTTGTCTTTGGCGTTGGTTTCAATGGCACTGTATTCTATATTGTCTGTTTTAATGACCGGGGTTCCGGCGTTCTGTACCCCCGCATAGTTTTGAATAAACAGGGCTTTGAGTTGGTCAATATCTTCCTGTTTAGGGTTTTTATATTTTTTTGAAATGTCAATGAGCAGCCGGTTCCCGATGGCGTTGTTAAAACTGTTGTTGATATACTCATCCAGTTCCGCGGTGTTGTTGAAAATCGTTTTACATTCGTCAAAGATTCCGCTCCCTTTGAGGCCGTTATACCCAAACCGGGAGGGAATATGAATAACCTCATCGTCGGTATAGGTCTTTCCGCCGTACCCGTACTGCTTGCGGTTGCTTAGGGTATCCCGCTGGACCTGCACCGACGCGGGATTGAGCCGGAACAATGAAACGATTTCCCCGTCAAGCTCGTGTTTGTACAGGTACACGTTGCCGTTAAAATAATCTTTAGCGCAAGAATAAAAAAACAGGAACTTGTCCTCATCAAAATTGGGCCGCTGCAGCAGATGCTCCAGGTAATGGTCTTTGACCGCCTGCCGGGTGTTCCGGTCAAAAAAGGACCCGGACAATGACGCGAAGGCACTACAGATTATATCTTGGGCAGAAAAAGATGTGGCATCATGGCCGGTTATGGCGTCGCTGTGACTGGTATAGATTCTCAGTATCTCGGCGGCTATCTTTTGCAACTGGGCCGCGGCTTCGGTTTTTTGTTTTTTCCGGGTAAACAGGTCTTTCAATCCCATGCTGTCCTCTTGGGTATATAGTCTTTTACCGGAAGAGCATCAGGACTTCATTAAAGTCCGCGCCGCTGCCGGTATCGGTGGGGAGATTCGCCATGCAACGATCCACGCCCATGATCGAGGTGATAACCCCGTCTATCCGTTTCGGGGAGGAACGGTACTCTTTTACGGGTTTGTAGTTGTTGTTGACGTCGGGTTTTATGACCGCGTTTGAAATCATCCACTTCATCACCGGGTTGTGGTCGATGAGCCTTTTTTCTTTGATGAGTTTTTCAAAGTTCCGGGTCGGCTGGGCCATGCGCTGCAGCGACTGGTTAAAGGGTATCACCACGGTATGGGGGAGGGCCTCCTGTATCTTTTCAATGAGCCGGTCTGACTGCCACCGGTCATAGGGCAGTTCCCGGATGTGGTATACCTGGGCGTCCGCTACCAGGTCCTGATACAGGTACTCATAATCAATGGTGGGGCCGGGAATGGCGGTTATTATCCCGCGCTGTATCCACTCGATGATGTTGATGTTCTCGGTTAGGTAGCGTTCATGGACGGTTTGTTCCGGGATATAAAACCGGTGTTTCAAGTAAAAGTAGTTGTCCCGAAAGAAACACAGGGTATAGGCGGTGAAATCGTCTATGACTGACAGATCGATACTGCCGTAGGCGTCCTGTTCGGCGAAGGTGGTGAAGTCTACTTCCGGGCCCTGCTGCCCTTGTTCCCAGAGCTGCAGGGGTATCCAGCTTACCGCAGCGTTGGTCCAGATACCGCAGGTCTTGGCCTTAAAATCCGCCTGGTGGGAGGGGGTGATACGGGCGTCGTTCAGGTCGATTTCTAGGATGTCTTGCCGCAGGATGGGGCCGAGGGAGGGATTGGCTTTGATAAAATGCTGGGGGTCTTGCCAGTCGTCCCCCTCGTCATAGGCATAAATGACGGTGAAATAGGTCTCATCGGTCATAATACCGTTGAGGATCTTCCGGGCCTTCTCGTTTTCCGCATAGCAGGGGCCGGTAACATTGAGCCCCGCGGAGGTGATAATGAGTACGAGGCTGTTCATTCTGGCACGGCCCCCGAACTTAAACGAGGTTACGGCCCGGTCATTATCGTAGTCGTGGAATTCATCAATGACTGAGCAGGAGTTTTTATAGGAGTCCAAGGCAGTGGATTCGGAGCTAAAGAAGGCGATGCGGCTGTTTTTATAGGTGATGGCGGTTACGGTATGTTCTATGATGCTGTGCAGTTCCGGATCCGCCTTAATGATAAACAGCAGTTCCCTATAGGCTTTCCCGGCCTGCTTTTCGTCTTTCGACACAAAATAGCTTTCCGCGGCTTCGGTGGACAGGAAATCATAGAGGATGATCGGGAACAGGAGAGAGGTGGTCTTGCTGTTTTTCCGGGCCACTTCCACATAGCCCCCCCGGAATCTGCGCCGGCACGGCTCGGTCTTGTGGACCCAACCGAAGAGGTTGTAATAGATGAACTTCATCCAGGGGAGAAGGCGGAGCTTCTTGTCTGCGGTTTCCAGGTCTGGGATAGTGAGGTTCTCCGCAAAATCAATCACTTCCTCGGCGTTTTCCGGCTCAAAGGAATAGGGGAATCCAGGGGCGCCCTGCTTTTTGAGGTCCCCCAGGAAGCGCTTGACGGCCTTGGCCGTGTACATTCCGGAGGGGATGGTTCCCTTGCTTATATCCGCGCAGTACTGCAGGGTCTCTTTCAGGTGGGCTGATTTTCGTGCGGCCATACCGGTATAGTCCTATTCCGGCGCGGGGGAGCAGGTTAGGCCTTTTTCTTTTTGATGAGTTTCCCGGTGAGGGTTTCCCCCTGTTGTTTCTCCCGGAGGTTAAGCTGGTCTATCTGTAATTTCATCCGGGACACCGGGGAGATGTAATACTTCTGGGAAATTTTTGAAACGTAATCGGAGAGGATTACGGCCAAGCGGGTGAGCCGGGTGTAGTCTTGCGGATTTCCTATCATGTCTATATCGGCGAGCTTCGCCCGGATTTCCCGGCATTGTTGCAAGGTGAGGTACAGTAACTCCAGTTCCGGGAGGTCTGAGGCGGTGAGGATGTTGAGACGGATCAAGAGGTTCGTGTGGTACTTGTAATGTTCGATACAATAGGGGTCGGTGATGGATTGTGGGGGTAGCAGTTCTACAGGGATGTCCAGGATTCCGGCGATCTGGGTGTCCGCGTTTTTCCCGTGCCGATCTTCCCGGTAGGTCCCGGATAGTTTTAGTTGTTCTGTTGGTTTCCGCGGTCTAGGCATGGTTCAAAAAATTCGGGTCAAAAAAGTTCCGGTTTTGACATATATGAGGAAGGATTCCCCAGGGAGTGGTTTATGTCCGGGAGCGATTTTGGTACCCTCCCCTACCGGTTCCGGCGCTTTCGCCGGGCGATTTCCTGAGCGGTGATGACCTTATGGCAGGCCGGACATACCACGGTGAGGTTATCCGGGTCGAAAAACAGCGTTTCGTCTCCCCGGGGAGGCCTAATGTGATGCACCTCCAGCCGGACCCCATCCCTGCGGGATACGCCGCAGCGGGAGCAGCCGGGCGTCTCTGCCAGCTTCCGGCGTTTAAGCTGCCGCCAGGCTACAGAGTTATACAGGTGTGCGTTGGGCCGTGTCGCGTTCACAAACGCGGGCCGGTCTTCCCGCTTCGGGGGAATATGCCGGGGACAATAGCCGGGAGCATCCAGGAGTTCACGGCATCCTGCAGCCCGACAGAGGTATCTTTTCATGTAGTTCCTCGTAAGAAATAAGCTCGACGTCTTTGTGATAATCCCCAAAGAGGGCTTTCAGGACCCCAAAATAGATATAGGTCGATATCTTCTTGACCTGAAAGGACTCGGTCTTCCAGTACCGGTTAATCACGTACATGGCTGAATCGTGGCTTAGGGTAGGTATGTCCAGGTGTAGATTCCGGGTCCGGCAATACTTGTTGAGGTAATTGACGGCCACGGCTTTCGCGCACTCGTACATCTTGCCGAGTAAGCCACTATCCTGGGTACTCAGATACGCCGCCTGTAATCGGGCGTATTGCTGATTGTGGTTTTCGGTACGGTTCTTGGTTTGGCGATAGTCCATTTCCCCTATAGTCTATCGCCGGGAACCTTACCCACAGGCAGCGCTTATTTATTTGCCTCTTCCACTTCCGACTTTATTTGACGGGCTGTTACCACCCATGGTGCTCCAGTAATTCGGGGTTGTCGTGGATGTTGCCGATTACTTCAATATCAGAACTAGGCCAAAGACCTAAAAAATCGTTGTTTACTTGAAACGCCGAGTTTTTCCATATAACAGGGTAAACACGTATTCTACAGAGTTTCACAATATCACCCTCGAAAATCCTCGTGCCGTTTTTGTCTTTCAGCCCTGTGTACTGGCCTACCGTGTCGGAATCAACGTAAACCCAATCAAAGTCCATTGTTGATGGCGAGCCTTTATCAAATAAAATTACATGGCCGCCTTCTTTTGCGCGGTGCGGGGAGCCATAGACCCATCCGCCGTCTGC
>JAISPY010000229.1 GCA_031274565.1 Treponema sp. | reverse complement strand
TTTCCCCGGTTTAAGGGGGAGGGCCGCCGGGGGCCACCCCGGTTCCCCCCGGCCCTCCCCCGTCCGGGGAAAAACCACCACCGACCGGCCCTGCCACTATGGGGAGCAAATTTGCTATGTGGCGGATGGAGCGGGTAAATGCCCCGGTATGCGAATGGACAATGCCCCGGCCCGTAGGGTTGGCGCGGCCCTTGCGCGCCTCCTCAAGAGGCGCATAAGCAAGGGACGTGCCAAAGGGACTGACGGAACAAATGTCCCGGTATGGGGAAAAATGTGGCAGATTGGAATAAAAAAGAGTGGGGGTAACGGAGAAGCCCGGAACGAGCGTAGCGAGTGAGGACTTCGGAGTTAGGGGGAGCAGCGGCGAAAAATACTAACGGTTTAGGGTGAAATGTAGAAATTGTGAGAAAATGTGCTCCCCCATCATATTAACCTGTTTGAATTTCCCTTGGGAATTTTTCAGTACCAGGGTACTAGAAAATTGTTACTTTAGTACCTTGCGATTTGGAAAAAGGCTGTTACCATAATTTTATTGACTATAAATCAGGAGGATTTGTATGAAGAGAGTAGTTGTTATGTTTCTTGTTATGGCGGTGCTTACCACAACGGTATTTGCCGGTGGAGGACAGCAGACGAGCGGCGGCGGAAGCGGCCAGCCCACCATCGGGGTAGCCATCTACAAATTTGATGATACCTTCATGTCCTACACCCGGAATGCCATCGAACAGAACGCCCAGGGCAAGGCTGTGGTAACCACTGTGGACTCACAGAACGCGCAGCCTACGCAGAACGACCAGGTGGATCAGTTCATCACCAAGAAGATGAATGCTATCGCCATCAACCCCGTAGACCGGACCGCAGCGGGGGCCATCATCGACAAGGCCAAGGCCGGAAACGTGCCAGTGGTGTTCTTCAACCGGGAACCATTCGCCGATGACATGAAGAAGTGGGACAAGGTCTACTATGTGGGCGCCAAGGCCGAAGAATCCGGCACTATGCAGGGCGAAATTGTCGCCGAGTACTGGAAGGCCAATCCCGCCGCCGACAAGAACGGGGACGGCGTTATTCAGTACATCATGCTCAAGGGCGAACCCGGCCACCAGGACGCGGAACTGCGGACTGAATTCTCGATTAAAGCGGTAACCGCTGCGGGGCTTAAAGTCCAGCTTCTAGCCGAAGACACCGCCATGTGGGATCGCCCCCGGGCCGTGGAAAAAATGGATGCCTTCTGGGCTCGTTTTGGTGATCGGATTGAAGTGGTGTTCTGTAACAACGACGATATGGCCCTGGGAGTCATTGAGTCCCTGCGGAAAGCCGGCTTTTTCTCGGGCGGCAAATTCCTGCCCGTAGTTGGCGTTGACGCCACCGCCCCGGCACTCCAGGCCCTCGCGGAAGGTACCCTCCTGGGTACGGTTCTGAATGATGCCCAGAACCAGGGCAAGGCCACTTTCGATATTTCCTACGCTCTGGCGACGGGCACAAGCCCCGCCGCCGCCGGTTGGACCCTCACCGACGGAAAATACATCTGGGTCCCGTACCAGAAAGTGACCAAGGACAATTACAAAAATTTCCAGTGATCTGAACGTATCCCGCAACGGCAAATTGGGGACATGAGACTACAATCACGGACCGCAGGACCGAACGAACTTTTGAGGCAGACGGCTCTCTTGTTCGCCCGGTATGCGGTTCTTGGTTGTCTTTCAGGGAGGTATAAATGAACAGTGACCCCTGTGTCCTGCGGATAAAAGATATTTCCAAAACCTTTCCCGGGGAAATCGCCCTGGATAAGGTATCTATTGATATCCGTCCCGGCTCGGTACACGCCCTTATGGGTGAAAATGGGGCGGGTAAATCGACGCTCATGAAGTGCCTTTTCGGGATTTACGATCCCGATTCGGGGGAACTCATTCTTGACGGGAAGCCCGTCCGCTTTGAGAATTCCCGTCAGGCTTTGGATGCGGGGATTTCCATGATACACCAGGAACTCCTTCCTATCCCCATGCGGAGCGTTATGGAGAACCTCTGGCTCGGACGGTTCCCCAAATATTCGGTAGGGCCTTTTAAATTCGTGGATCACAAGAAGATGTATCAGGATTCGGCAGCACTTTTTAAGGACCTCAACATGGATATCGATCCGGATGTATGGGTCCGGGAACTTTCCGCTTCAAAGATTCAATCCATCGAGATAGCCAAAGCGGTATCCAACAAGGCAAAGATCATCATCATGGACGAACCGACTTCGTCCCTGACAGAACACGAGGTCTCCCAACTTTTTGAAATCATCAGGCGCCTCCGCGATGAGGGGGTGGCGATCATTTATATATCCCACAAAATGGAAGAAATTCTCGCCATTTCCGACAATGTTTCCATCATGCGGGACGGAAAACTTGTAGGCACCTATCCCGCTAAAGAACTGACCACGGACAGGATTATCAAATACATGGTGGGGCGGGATCTCTCCAACCGTTTCCCGCCTAAAGACAATGTGCGGGGTGAGACGATTATGGAGGTGAGAAAACTCACATCCGCCAATCCCCGTTCCTTCCGGGACGTGAGCTTTATCCTGAGCCGGGGGGAAATCCTCGGCATAGGCGGGCTGGTGGGTGCTCAAAGGACGGAGCTTGTGGAATCCATCTTCGGACTGCGGCCCCTGGAAAGCGGACAGATTTTTATAAACAGCAAGGAAGCGGTGATGAAGACCCCGTCCCAGGCCAAGGCGAAAAAGCTGGCCCTGGTTACGGAAGAACGGAGGGCAACGGGGATCATCCCCATGCGTTCGGTAAAGGATAATATGCTCTTGGCAAACATCAGGCACTACGTGGGACCCTTGGGGCTTATCAGCGAACAGCAGGGGGAGCGGGATTCCGTTGAAAAGATAAAAGCCCTTAAGGTTAAAACCCCGAGCAATAAGACGCTCATCAGGGATCTCTCTGGGGGAAATCAGCAGAAGGTGCTTCTTGCCCGCTGGCTTCTCACCGAACCGGATATCCTCATCATGGATGAGCCTACCCGCGGCATAGACGTGGGGACCAAGTACGAAATATACAGCATTATCATCGAACTGGCAAAACAGGGGAAAGGGATCATCATGATTTCTTCCGAAATGCCCGAACTCTTAGGAATTTCGGACCGGATCATGGTGATGTGCGAAGGGAGGGTAACGGGATTCCTGGATGGTAAGTCCGCTACCCAGGAAGACATTATGCGCCTTGCGGCAAAATTTATAGACGACTAAAAAAGGAGCGGATCATGAGTGATACAGCGGAAAAAAACAACAAAACTATCACATTAAAAACGGTGAAAGATTTCGGCATGCAGTATGCCATTTATTTTGTATTCATCATACTTGTTCTGATCATAACTATCAGGGAGCCCTCGTTCCTCTCTCTGAACAATTTCAGAAATATTCTTTCCATGTCGGCGACCCGTATCATTTTCGCCATGGGCATGGGTGCCGTCCTCATCACCGGAGGCGTGGACCTGTCGGCGGGCCGCATGGTAGGGCTGGCGGCGGTTCTTTCGGCCTCGATGCTGCAGTCCCTGGATTATTCCCGGCGCATGTACCCCGATCTTCCGGCGCTTCCCTTGATCGTACCTATCTTGGTTGCCATGGCCGCCTGCGGACTTTTCGGTATCCTGAACGGTCTTTTCATCTCCAGGCTCAAGGTTCCGGCTTTTATCGCTACCCTGGGTACACAGGTCGCTGTTTACGGTGCCACTTCCCTTTACTTTGACCGGCCGCCTTACGGCGCCCAGCCTATAGGGGGGCTTGACCGCAGGTTCATTACCTTGGGTACGGGCTACATAGGCTTCGACGGGGTTTACTCGATTCCGTATATCGTCATTATTGCCGCAGTCGTTACGGTGATCACCTACATCCTGTTCAACAAAACCACCTACGGGAAAAACATCTACGCCATAGGCGGCAATGCCGAAGCTGCCCGTGTCTCCGGCGTAAATGTGGGCCGGACCCTGGTTATCGTCTACACCGTTGCGGGTATCCTCTACGGTTTGGGCGGCAGCCTGGAAGCGGCCCGTACCGGCGGGGCCACCAACAACTACGGCAACAGCTACGAGCTTGACGCTATAGCGGCCTGTGTTGTGGGCGGCGTCTCCAACCTGGGCGGCATAGGAACCGTACCGGGGATTGTTATCGGGGTTCTCATCTTTTCGGTTATCAACTACGGACTCACCTTTATCAATATGTCGCCTTACTGGCAGCAGATCGTAAAGGGAGCCATCATCATCGCCGCAGTTGCCCTGGACATACGAAAGTACTTGAGCAAACGGTAAGTACACAAATTGAATAAGGAGATATTATGACAGGGTCGATACTGGTGGTTTTGGCGGCAGGCATGGGGAGCCGATACGGCGGATTAAAACAGATGGATTCTATTGGGCCGCATGGGGAAGTGTTATTGGATTTTTCTGTTTTTGATGCCCTGAGAGCGGGATTTGAGAAAGTTATTTTCATTATACGCCATGATTTTGAAGCGGATTTTGAAAAAGTCATTTTAAGCCGTATGAAAGGAATCAAGTATGATATAGCGTACCAGGAATTAAGCAGTCTTATTCCACCGGATCTTGCTGCGGAGAGTAAACGAGACGGCAGAACTAAACCTTGGGGAACTGTTCATGCGCTTCTTTGTGCTGAAAGTAAAATTGACGCGCCCTTTGCAATCATTAACGCGGATGATTTTTACGGGCGGGAAGCGTTTGAGGTTATGGGGGATTATTTAAAGACTTGTGAAATAACGGAAGGATCGATTGTGCCCTATATGCTTGAAAAAACATTAAGCCCAAAGGGAACGGTAACCAGAGGAGTATGTGAAGTATCAAACGGATATCTGACAGCGGTTGATGAACTTATGGCTATCGCAAAAACTGATGGGGTGATATATAATACCGGCGAAAATGGATTAAAAAGAGCGCTTGCTTCTGATACGCCGGTTTCAATGAACTTTTGGGGGTTCCCGGCAGCAATATTCCCCGCTCTAAAACGCTATTTTGAAGAATTCCTCCGGGAAGCGGGGAAAGAGTTAAAGAGCGAGTGCTATCTCCCAAGGGCGGCGGATTGGCTCATTAAGAACGATTTTCTCCGTTTCCGTGTCCTTAAGGCAGATTCGGAATGGTTTGGAATCACCTATAAGGAAGATCGAGAGATGGCGGTAAACCATATTAAGGGATTAACCGAAAAGGGCGTGTATCCTTCACCGCTCTGGGGATAAAGTCAATATATATAAAGCCTTATCCTGAAAATACCCGGCCTCACCCGGTACTGCTCCAGAGTATCGGGGCCGCAGGTTGCGGTTCCGATTCCCCGTTGGGCGCGGTCAATATTTAAAAAATAATACCCATTTGTACCGTATGAAATATCAACCAGATCGCAGGTGTGCAGCGCCTTCCATAGATTCTCCTGAGTATATCTGCCGGCGCTCATGTGCACCGGTTCGGCGGGGATGATGGTTATGGATCGCGGTTTCCCTTCCGGTACATGGTCCCCGGAAAGACGGATGCTCCGTACATCCAAGCGATTGCCGTTTTCCTGGGGTACGATGTAGGGCACCTCAAGACTTGCGGGGCTGTCTTCGTAACGGCCAAGAAAGGCGCCGGCGCGGCGGTCCGGGTAGGATTCATGGGGGCCTCTGCCAAACCATTGTATTGAGTTATAACAGGCGGGGATTTCGGCGGTAATGCCGATTTTAGGGAGCTCGGGCAAATTTGGTTCAAGGTCGAAGGTAATATCCATGACAAGGGGATGGGTTTCATCCCCTTGAGCGGTAATACAGGTGTACAATCCAAGGCGGGTGTTTTCAAAGC
>JAISPY010000094.1 GCA_031274565.1 Treponema sp. | reverse complement strand
ACTGCTCCGGGACCCGGATCTGAAACGTATCGTGTTTCGGGCCGAGGGCAAACTTTTGATCGTGCCTGCTAAAAATCAGCAAAAATTTTTTTCCCGCTTACAGGAACATGGGATAGCTTCTGTTTCTCCTTGATTGCGGCGTAAAAGAGCGCGTACAATCAATTGGTCGTAGCCCATATCGGTGTCATACAATTTGCCTGCGGGTCATGCCCATGACTCGGACGTTTTCAGGGCCTACGGTCTACATAGAGAAGAAACGGTGGAGGGGCGTAGCAAAAAAGCCCCTCCAAACTACCCCCTAGAGAGGCTCCGCACAATCACTTGGAAAAAATAAGGTTGGGGATGAAGAGCACCAGATCTTTGCAGAAGATACAAATTACGATCACCCCGATCACCGCCCCAATAAAGGGGATCGATTCCCGGACGGTTTCTTCGGGCTTGCACCCCATGATACTGGAAGTGGTGTACAAGGCGATGCCCACCGGAGGGGTCATGATCCCCATGGTAACCACACTCATCATAATCAGGCCGAATTGCACCGGGTCAATACCAACCGCGGTGATCACCGGCAGCAGGATGGGGGTGAGCAGCAGGGCAATCACCGTGGTTTCCACAAACATCCCGCAGAACATGAGCAGCAACATGATAATCAGCAGCAGGATATAGGGGTTTGAGGTGATATTGACCAAGAACGAAGCCATAGCCTGGGGAATACGGTCGTACACGATGCCGTACCCGAAGATACCGGAGAGGGAAACCAAGATCATGATGATGCCGATGTCATTTGCCGTGTCCCGCAGGGTCTGCAGAAAGGTCTTGAGGGTCAGTTCCCGGTAAATAACCACCCCTACGAAGATCGCATACACACAGGCAAAGGCTCCAGACTCAGAAGGGGTGAATATCCCGAATCGAATACCCACGATCAAGATGACCGGAAAGAGCAAGGCCCAGATGCTGGCAATGAAGGCTTTGCCGATTTCTTGGGGACGAGCCGGTTTGTCCCGCTCGGGCATATACCCCCGTTTTTTTGCGGTGATCCGTATGGTCAGCATCAGGGCGATCATCATCAGAAAACCCGGAACAAAGCCCCCGGCAAAGAGCCGTCCGATGGAAACCTCCCCCACGGAGCCGTAGATGATGAGTCCCATACTCGGGGGAATCGTGGCGGTAATTAAGGAGGTGATCCCGTTTACCGCCGCGGAATACCCTTTTGCATAGCCCCGTTTGGTCATAGCAGGACCGAGCACCCGGCACTCCATGGCCGCGTCCGCATTGGCGGACCCAGAAACCCCGCCCATCAAGGTAGAAAGTACGCAGGATATTTGCCCTAAGTTCCCGTACATGTGTCCGGTCAACACGTTAGACAGCTTGATGAGCCGGGAGGTAATACCGGTGTTATTCATCAGATTCCCGGCAAATACGAAGAGGGGAATCGCCAGGAGGGTAAAACTTTGGCTGGAACTGACGACTTTTTGCACCACAATGGAAAAGGGAATATCCGGGGTAACCAGAAAGAACACCGTCCCGGAAACGCCGATGGCAAAGGCCACGGGCATCCCAAAGAGCAGCAGTACGAAGAAAACCACCACGACCACACCCATTATATCGCCTCCTTGCCCTGGATAAGGATAGTTTTATCTTTCCAATGGGCGATGAGTTTTAAGCTAATGGTAATGATGAGGAGTATCGAACCAACCGGCGCACTGATGGTGGCCCAGGAATAGCTGATACCCAGGGTTTGAAACAGCCGCTTCGAGTTTTCCATGCTTAGGGGAAACCCAAAACACACCAGAACGCCTAAAAAAACCAGGGCGATGAGGTACATGAGGTAATACAAAACTTTTTGTACTTTTGCCGGGAAATGGCTCACCAGCATATCCACCCGCACAAAATCCGCTTTCCTCAGGGCTAAATCCGCCCCAAGAAATACCACCCAGGCAAAGAGGAGCAGGGAAACATCCTGCGCCCAATTCAGGGGGTGTTTGACGCTTCGCGCCACCGCAGAAATAAATACCAAAAAGGTGATTACCGCGACAAACCCAGAAACAATCAGTTCTTCGAGTTTACAGAACCACCTGTAGAGCATTTGTAAGCGCTTCACAAAAGCCGCCTTTCCTTTAGAAGGATCTTGCTATACGCAACATCCTCAAGCGGATCCAAATAGGTACACTGGTAAAGAATCCTATTTTTTCCCTAATTCCGCGTAGAGTTGATCCCGCAAAGAGGAAAATCCCAAAGCCGTATACGCAGCTTCCGCGGCTGCCTTAAAAGCCTCCCGGTCCGCAGCAATCACCACCATGCCTTTTTCAACCATCTGATTCTCATAATCATCCGCAACCTGTTCCACGAGCCGGGCATTTTCAGAAGCTGCCGCCTGACAGGTATCCACCAGGATACTTTGGTACTCCGCAGGCAACTTGGAGAACCACTTTTCCCCCACAATGATGCCATTGGCCAGTTGGAAATGGCTGGTTTTATCGATATATTTTACCACTTCGTATAACCGCGCCCCAAAGGTAGCGGTATGCTGGGCTTCAGCGCCGTCAATCGACTTGGACTGGATGGCATTATAGGAATCATTCCAACCCATAGCAATGGGGGTTGCGCCCATAGCCTCCACCGACTTGGCCCAAACCGGCGCGCCGGGGGTACGGATCCGCAGACCCTTTAAGTCAGCGGGAGTGGTAACCGGCGTATTCGTAAGAAAATGCCGCGGTCCGTCATACCAGTTAAAGGCAAGCACCCGGATGCCGTTTTCCGCGGCAAGCTTCGTTTCCCATTCCTTAAAGATCGCGGTCTGGGTAATTTGCACCAGTTCGTCGTAGTTATCCGCGATATAGGGCATCCCGATAATCCCGATTTCCTTAACATAGTTTCCCATGCGGCCGCCATCGGTCAGAACCGCCACATTAACCCCTTGAATCGCCTGCTCGATCACGTCCTCGTCGCTCCCCAACTGCGCGGAAGGATAGACCTCGATGGTAATGCCCCCGTTGGTCTTGGCTTCAACGTTCTTTGCCCACTCCTTAAATCCCTGCACAATGGGGCTGGTCTCGTTCAACTGGGTAGACATCTTCAAGATAAAGGTCTTTGGTTCCGTTGCTGTACTGGTCCCCGAACCGACGCTCTTGTTCTTATTGCAGCCCGCCATGCTGAAAGCCAGCAGTACCGCAACACCGTATATAACCATTTTTTTCATGTTTATTCCTCCCTCGTAGTTTTCTGCGCTTGGTAGACGCTTGATTGGTTAATGATAGTATATCTGTATCCAGCCGTCAATATTTTTTTACCTGGTCACCGGATAAACGCAGAGAAAAAGTAAGGGGACGCGGGGCAGGAATAAGGAATTATGCAGTTCTCTGGGTTTATCCTGACCTTATCAAGACACAAGAGCAATGTCCCCAGCTTCTTCTTGCGGCCGTAGGCTCCGAAAAAGTCAGACTCATTCCCCTTGAGGGAGCGGGATCGCCATAATCAGCAGCGCGGGTCTGCGTAGGATTTTCCCGTATTGAGCAGATCCTTGGGATCAAAGACCGCTTTAATCTGCCGCATCAGGGCCAGGTTTTCCGGAGGAGTATTTTCCAGATAATAGGCTTGTTTCGCGATACCGATACCGTGCTCTCCGGAAACCAGGCCACCCATGCGGGTAATGGTCCGGTACAGTTTTGCCAAGACCCCCTTACATTCCCGGTCCCAGGATTCGGCGTCCCGATGTTCCCGCATGACGCAGAGGTGCACGTTGCCATCCCCGGCATGGCCGAAGGCAACCATGGTGATCCCTGATTCCGCCTCAAGCTGATGAACCGATCCGATAAAATCGCTTATCCGATTGATGGGGACCACCATATCCAGCGGCTCCTGTTCCGAAACCGCTTCCACCGCTTTTACCAGGCATCCTCGGATCCGCCATGCCCGCTCCAGGGCGTCCTGGTCAGCTATGACCAGAAAATCTTCCGCCCCAGCGCTCCGAACGGCCTTTTCAGCAAGCCCTATTCGGTTCAGTATATCCTCCTTGGAATCACCGTGGTAACTGAGCAGTAAATAAGCCGCCGAACCGGAAAGGGGAAAATCCACCCCGGTATACGCTTCCCCCAGCTTCACCACGCTGTGCTCAAGGAATTCAATGGCCGTAGGATCCCCGGCGCTCATGAGTATTCGGTTGACCGCGGCGATCCCCGCGGCTAACGAAGGAAAGGCCGCCACCGCGCCGAGGGTCTCCTGGGGCAGGGGCAGCACTTTGAGGATACCTTTGGTGATCAGCGCCAGGGTTCCTTCGGAGCCGATGATCAGGTGCTTCAGGGAAAGTCCCGATGCGTCTTTAACGGTTTTACCCCCGAGATTCATGACCGTACCGTTGGGCATCACGATCTCAAGGCCCCGCACATAGTCCCGGGTAACCCCGTATTTTACCGCCCGCATCCCGCCTGCGTTGGTGGCGATGTTTCCACCGATGGTGGCTGTTTTTTCCCCTGGATCAGGAGGGTAAAAAAGTCCCCGGGCTTCCAGGGTATTTTGCAAATCCTGTAAAAGCACGCCCGGTTCAACAGTGACGGTAAAGGTCTCCCGGTCGATTTCGAGGATGCGGTTCATGTGGGAAAAGTCCAGGATGATCCCCTCGCCCCGAGGAACCGTCGAGCCGGTCAGATTCGTCCCGGCCCCTCGGAGGGTTACGGGAATATCCCGTGGATACGCATAGGCCATAAGGCTCCGTACTTCCCCGGTAGTAACCGGGAAAACCAGGGCCGCCGCGCTGCCGATGTTCCGCTTCAGCCCGTCGCTTAAGCAGTGCCGCGGTATGCGGTCTCCCGGTATAACCCGCTTTTCATCGGAGACTATCCCCCGCAGATCCAGTATATCCCATTTTTCCATGTTACCGAGTATACAACATACCGCTCAATGCTTTCCATAATGCCTGCGTACTGCCTCATTGCAAAAAGCAACGTGATCCCGATGGCCCGTCGAGAGAGTGCTGACGGCCTTATGGACCGCATGTTGCAACTCCACAGGATTGTAAAGATCCCGCAGAGCGGTCAGCTCGTCTTTTTCTCCTTGAGCGATAGGAGATTCAAGGAGGCGCTGCTAGGGTGTTTCAGGCTGATCATACCCCTTGACAGTTTTGGATCCCGCTGTCGTTTTGCATATAATCCGTGGACAAAAATTACTTTTCCGACACCCTCGTTAGGCGCAGTATGCGTTGCTTCACTATAGCCATTGATTTCTTTTTTCCATTATTATTTTTCTTGCCTTTATAAATAAAAAATTAGGCCGTTTTAATAATTTTTCATACGCTTCAGGTAATATTTTCTTAAACTCTTTTGTTGGTTTTGGTTCCAATATTTTTTCCATATAAAATCCATTATCAATCAATGGTTGTAATATTTTGTTTAATGGTCTCCGGTAAAATTGTACCTTTATTCTTTCGTCTCCCATATTCCAT
>JAISPY010000225.1 GCA_031274565.1 Treponema sp. | reverse complement strand
TATTCAATCGAGAATAAATCAGTGCTTCCTTTAATGTGGTTTTTCGCAGTTTTCCGCAGGAAAACGAGAAAAACAATAGGGCAACGCTGATGAGCGTCAAGTTAATCAGCGTTGCCCTAGGTCCCTCAAGAAAAGCATGGGGCCGGCTCCTCCACCCCGCCCCTAGGGAAAAGAGGGGAAAGCGCTAGACCAGGGCCAGCGCATATAAACAAAAGAGTCCGCGAATGACGCGAATTAAAGATAAAAAATCCACCGATTACGCTGATTGAGGACCCATGCACGGGTCCTTAACAGATTTTAGCGCGTGATTCCTTCTTAATCCGTGTAATTCGCGTAATTCGTGGACAAAAATTGTTATGTGCCCTCGCCCTGAGTGCTAGACACAGGCATCGTTCAGTCCGTATACTAAGCCCCTATGAGGGACGAACTGTACGCTGCCCTGGAAAAAGGTTTTACCTCCCCAATCCGGGATGTCTTATGGGGGCATATATACCTGACCCCGAATCTGGAGGCATTAACCAGGTGTGCGCCTTTCATGCGGCTGCACCGGATTTTTCAGTTAGGCCCGACCCATTGCGTCTATCCCGGAGCAACCCATACCCGTGCCGCTCATTCGCTGGGGGTATACCATTTGGCCCGCCGGCTCCTGCGGAACTTCTTGGAACAGGGGGCCGATGCCTGGACCAGCCCAGGGGGGATCCGTTCTTTTCTCTGTGCGGCCCTGCTCCACGATCTGGGGCATTTTCCCTATGCCCATTCCCTCAAAGAACTGCCCCTGGAGGACCATGAGGCGTTGACCGGGACCATCATCCTAGCCGAGCCGGTTAAAAGCCTGGTGGGATCCGCCGGAGCAGACCCCTATCTGACTGCCGCGATCATCAACACGGCGCTTCCCGGAGATGCTGAAACGGAGCTGCGGTTCTACCGGAAATTGCTTTCCGGGGCTCTGGATCCGGATAAACTGGACTATTTAAACCGGGACGCCCGGTATTGCGGGGTTCCCTACGGCGCACAGGATGTGGATTTCATTCTGTCCCGGCTGCACCCCCACCCTGAACGGGGGGCGGATATTGATTCCCGAGGCATTCCCAGCGTAGAGTCCGTGCTTTTTTCAAAATACCTGATGTATAAAACGGTGTATTGGCATCCAGCGGTACGATCCGCCACGGGGATGATCAAAAAAGCCCTGCTCCGGGGACTTGAACAAGGGCTTATCCCCCAGGAACAACTCTATGATCTGGATGATCCGGGCCTCTTCGCGCGCTTGGCGGGCCTGGGGGAGCCTTTCTTGTCCTGGGGAACCAAGGTCCGGGATGGCTGCCTCTATGGGGTTGCGGTGGAATTTCCCTATGATGAAGCCCTCCGTCAGGAGCTGGCGGTTATTACCAACCGTTCCCAGTATGAGGAGGCCTTAGCAGCAGAGCTTTCCGGCCATTTTGGGGTTCCGATACGTCCGGAATCGGTGATCCTGGATGTACCTGAACAGATTACCTTTGAGACCGGCCTCTATGTACGGGATGAGGACTGTTATTTTGAGCGCAGTTCCGGTATTTTTAAGGCTGAAACCGTGCAGGCCTTTATCAAATCCCTCCAGGTCATACGCATTTTTGTAGACCCTGCGGATTTACCCGCAGCGGTAATCAGTAAGGGTCCTTCACCCCGTTATGAACTCTTGCAGAACAAGAGAAGATGGTTATAATTATACAAGGGATGGGTACTGGTTTGCGAAACGGTGTTTTTAGAGCGCCTATCCTCAGGATAACGGGAGAATATGGTTATTCTCGATTCAGGTTATATGCTGGGAAAGCCATTGGTATCCCGTTTAGTCTACAGCAGTGGTATGCGGCAGCGTAAGATAAGGAGACACCCTATGGGATTTTATAACATCAACGAGGATAAGGTTATAACTGAGGTGAACGCTATCTTTGACTGCATGGAACAAGCGGGGAATCCGCAAAACATCTGTACCTGCAGCCAATGCCGTACTGATACCATGTGTTATGTACTTAACCGTATGGAGCCTCAGTATGTGGTTTCAAACCGGGGAGTTGCCCGGGCGGAACGGGAAACGATTAAATATCAGCAAAAAGGCGCGGATATGGTCAGCCTGATATACGAAGGGATAAAACAGGTACAGCATCACCTGCGGCCTAATCATAAGGAGGTCGGGGATCGTTCCTGGGAAGTCCATAAACCGGTATTCAGGGTACCGCTGATAATTGGACGGATCTTCAACGGTTTGAATTTTGCGCCCCTGGAAGTGGCGCAGATCGAACTCAGATCCGAACAAACCTTGGTATCGATGATAAACGGCAATTGGCAGAACCCCTATCAGTTGGTCAGTTATGTGGCGGGGATTTTCACCTTTTTGCCCTATCCCATACCGGCGACATCTGAAGGGATCCGTAAAAATTTTGAATTTACCCTCTACATTACGGCTCCATCCTTGGAAGAACGGTATCATATCTTTGAAGTTCCGATACTGAGCGAAACCGCCAGTTCCGTTTCCTTTTCCATGGAACGGATTTTCAGACTGCCGGATCTCTATATGTTTCCTCCTGGCGCGGAAGAACCCCTCGATGATCCGGTAGGACTGGGTTCTATGCTGGTAAGCTAAGGTCCTGGGTAAGGGCGCTTCGGCAGAACCCTTGGTTTCTTCTACCCTGCTTCGCCTTTATGGTTTCCTCTTTCGCTGCTTTCGCGGTTCTTTTTTATTCTTATCTATGGGTCAAGGTTAGACCTTCTGAGCGCCACTGGGTCAGGTGATAAGGGCCGCCGCTATATGGTCGATGAGATCCTCCGGAGTCGAGGCTCCTGCGGCAAGGCCCACCACAGGGTAGGCGCGTATCTCCGCAGGAATATCTGAAACCGCCTCCACCAGCCAGGCCTGCTTCCCCTGGGCCTGGGCAAGGGCGAGCAGCCGCCGGGTGTTGGCCGATTCCCTGCCGCCCACCACTACCAGGGCATCCACCTGGGCGCAGAGCTTGAGTACCGCCTGCTGCCGGTCCATGGTGGCCCGGCAAATGGTATCGATGATTTCCAGATCAGGAAAAGAAGCCTGGATTGCCGCGGCAATACCGCGGTATTCATCCGGGGCAATGGTGGTTTGGCCCAGGAGCGCGGTTTTAGCGGCAGGGGCCTCCTGGTAAAGCTGCTCCGCCGCTTCCCGGGCTTCCACGGGATCCGCAATCACCAGACACTGAGGCGCATACCCCTGGATACCGATGACTTCCCCGTGGTGCCGTTCCCCTGCAAGAAATACCCGATACCCCCCTTGGGCTAGGGACCGGGCTTTCATCTGGCTGTGTTTGACCTTGGGGCAGGTAGCATCCACCAGCCGCGCCCCTGAGCGGACCAGGGCGGCTTCCCATTGGGGAGAGATTCCATGCGCCCGGATGATGAGCGCCGCGGCTCCCAAACCTTCAGGAAGGTCGGTTTCGTCCAGCGCTTCCATCCCTTGACACCGCAACTGTTCCAGTACCCGGGGATTATGGATAAGCGGACCCAGAGTATACACCCGGTACGCCCCGGCCGCAGCCGCCAACTCTTCCCGGGCCATGTGCACTGCCCGGCGTACCCCCATACAGTACCCCAGGACTTCGGCTCTGATGAGGTTCACCGAGATGTAACCGGTGCCCCCATGAGCTTCCTCTTGGCCCGCTTTTTGGCCTGGACATCCCAGAGATTAACAAACCCAACGGCTATGAACAGGGTGGAATAGACCCCTGAAACCATACCCACCAACAGGGCCAGGGCAAAATCTTTCATAGAACCGCTGGTGAAGATAAAGAGGGACAGTACCGCCAGCATGGTGGTCACGGTGGTGATGATGGTACGGCTCAAGGTCTCGGTAAGCGCCCGGTTCAGAATAAGCTCAAAGGGATCTTCTGGATAGATGCGAACCGTTTCCCGGATCCGGTCAAAAATAACAATCGTATCGTTTATCGAATACCCCAGGATGGTCAAAAGCGCCGCGATGGTCGTGGTGTTGAACTCCATCCGCGTCCAGGTAATAAAGGCCACCATGATGAGCGCGTCATGGGCGATGGCAAGCACCGCGCCAATGGCATACTGGGGCTTAAACCGTATGGATGCGTAACCCATGATCAAGAGCAGGGTTAAAGCCATCAGCAAACCCGCCTGATCGGTGAGCTGCTTGGAAAACCGGGAGCCCACATAGTCAGCCCGGGTTACCGCGACTCCTCCCGCACCGAACTGCTCTTCCAGGGTACGGAGGATCTTTTCCGCGGGCACCCCTCCCTTGATTTCCTGGTCTTCCATACGGATCATGAACCGGCGCTCCGCGCTTGCTCCCAGGACCTGTACCGAAACCGTACCTAAGGGCAGGAGGCTCTCCCGGACATCCTCAATGGCAATCGGTTCTGCATCAGCGGGCAGATAGTGTACCACAAAGGGAACCGTCCCCAATTCAGGATCACCCTGAGCGCTCTGCACCAAGAGCTGGCTTGGGGTCGTTCCCGGAGCTACCCCGGTGGCATGCAAGCCCTCGACCCCGGAAAGCGCGGCAATCAGGGAATCAAGGGTGCTAAAACTGCTAAAGGGGAACTCATGGGTCACCCCTTCCACCCCTGAACCGGAAATCACGATATAGAGATTGTTCCGGTTAAAGGAAATGGAGGCATTACCCTTCCCCGTATAGGTGAGGCGAAACGCGGTTGGGGCAAACTGAATCTCCTGGATAAGCCCGGCCTGAAAATCAACCCCCAGATTGAATCCTCCCTTGACCCCATAGCCGATTAAACCCAGCACAATCAAGGCCCCGGAAACCGCCATAGCCGGTACGAAATACCGGGAAAATGGTATGATCCGTTTCATTATTTGGTCCTCCAACTCAAGGAAAGCTGTTTGCTCCCCAGTACATCCGTACCAAAGTCAAAGATGAGCCGGGAAACAAAGAGCGCGGTAAACACCGAGGAGAATACCCCGATGGCAAGGCTTACCGCAAAACCCTGGATCGGACCGGATCCCAACTGAGACAGGAACAGGGCTGCGATAAAGGTGGTGATGTTGGAGTCCATGACAGCCCAGAATGCCTTATTGAACCCTGCATCAATGGCGGCTTTACGGCTCTTCCCCAAACGCAGTTCCTCTTTCATCCGCTCAAAAACAATCACATTCGCGTCCACCGCCATACCGATAGTAAGGATAAACCCGGCAATACTCGGCAGCGTCAAGGTGAAGTTGAAGGCTGAAAGTACGCTGAACATGAAATAGATATTCAGAATCTGGGCGATCACCGCATTAATGCCCGCCCCTTTATAGTAGATGAGCATGAACGCCATCACCGCCAGGAGTCCCCCGACGAGCGCGTACAGGCCCTGACGGATGGTATCCTCTCCCAGGGACGCACCGATGTTCTGCTGGGTAACCACTTCCAGTTCTACGGGCAGAGCCGCGGTTCTGAGGGTGAGGGCGATATTGTTTGCCTCATCCGCGCTGAACCCGGTAAGCCGCACCGCATCCCGGATGGCGGTCTGGATCGTGGCCTGGGATTTCACCCGGTCATCCAGCACGATGGCTAAGGGTTTCCCCACATTGGCGGAGGTGAGTTTATAGAAGAGTTCTCCTCCATCCGCATCCAGCATGAAGGTAACCTCTGGCTTGCCGTCCAGGTTATTCCGCTCCACCAGGGCGTTTTTGATATGGTTTCCGTCCAGGCCCACTTCCTTTTTGACCGCCGTATAGCCGACAAATTCATCCAGCCCGTAGCGGTCCTTGGTGTAGATCCCCAGAATACGCACATCTGAAGGCACAATGGTGGGATCCAGGAGATTACCCCGGCTGTCAAAGGTGCTGGTGGGATGCTCCGCATAATAGCGGTTAAAGGCCGTGGACGCTTCCGGATCCACCAAGTGGAAGGCAAGCCCGCCCTTACCCATGATGATGGAATTGATCCGTTCCGGGTCCGTGGCACCGGGGATTTCCACGTAGATCTGGTCCGCTCCTTGGCGGCGGATCACCGGCTCGGTGAGACCGAACCGGTCGATCCGGCTGTTAAGCACTTCCAAGGCCCGGTTTACCGCGTCTTCCCGGTCCGCATCGGTCAAATCCCGGCCAAGCCGTTCCCGGAGGGCGTCCATATCCGCCTGTAATACGATGCTGAGACCCCCTGAGAGATCCAGCCCCAATTGGACCGCGTTTTTCTGGAGGTCCTTGAGCTTAAATATGGTTTCCCGGTAATTGGTTTCAATCACGTCCTGGGCTTCACCCCTGCTGGCAAACGCGGAGAGCACCGCTCCGGCGTCCCATTGCGGGGGCGCGGGGAGTTTAGCATCCCGCTGGTTTCGCTTGGCCGCAGTAACCACCGGATCCAGACCCAGAGGTACCGCGCCGCCGGTCTGAGCAGTTTCGATAAGCTGCTGCAAATCCGCTTGGGCCGTCTCGGACGCATAGATCTTGATCTGCTCCCGGGAACTCAAAGCCAGGGCCTTGTTTTCCTTGGGTACCAGATAGTACCAGCGTATGGTCGGATACAAGAACACAAAACAGATCACCATTGTTACCAGAATGATGACAAACCGATACCTTTTACTCATGCCTTCGCTCCACTATCCTTCTGTGAGCCACGTTGATCCCCGGTAGGTATACCAGGAACCTGCCCTTTACCCAGAAGGCCTCTGCTAATGTTGAGCGGCTTCTCCGGCGTCGCCGTTCTTTCCTGCCGCTTCCGGTTTCTTCTCTTCCTTTTTCTCTTCGATCTTTTCAGCCTTCTCTTCCTTTGCCGAGGTTTCAACCCCGGAAATGGCGCTGCGGCTGAATTCCAGCTTGGTATCTTCATCGACTTTAACGATGACCGAGCTTTCTTTAACGCTCTGGATCACCCCGTGAATACCGCCGATGGTGACGACCTTGTCACCCTTCTTGAGGGTGTTCAACATGCGCTGGGTTTCTTTCTGCTTTTTGTTCTGAGGACGGATAATAAGAAAATAAAAAATCGCGATAATCAGGGCAAAGGGAATCAGGGTGGAAATAAATGACCCAGCTCCCCCAGCGGCGGCAGCGGTTTCAGGGGCTCCTAAGAGCGGAAAAAACGCAAATAAATTCATACACTTAACTTCCTTGTTAATATACAGGTCTCCAAGCGCTCCATTCAAAAACCCCCTTGGTCTTGAAAGAACGTGGTTGGTAAGCATACCATAGAGCGATCAAGAATAGCAAGCCCCCGTCGCCAGGATAAACGCCATAGCAATGTCCCCTTTAGTAGCATAGCGGGAGGAGGGCAGGATGGCCGGGAGACTACTCATGGGACAAAAGGATTTATTGAGCGGGAAAATCATGGAACTCGTGAAACGAGGGCAGTGGACGATACGGGCGGCGGAGAAACTGGGCGAAGCGGAGGGTATAGCCATCAGGGTGAGTACGCCGAGGAGACGGTTCATGGCGGAAGGGCTATGGGCAACGAAGCGGCAGGGAAAGGCATACCGGAGCCGGCGGGAGCGGCGGGCCTGCTTGGGGAAACCGCTCCGGTTTGACGGGAGCCCCCATGGTTGGCTTGAGGGGCGGCGGGGGATATGTGGTCTGTGATAGAGGCTATCCTAGCCCGCATACCTACCTCCGCTTCGTCCCTTATCGGTCCTGCCGGTTGTCGTCAATAGCAGGTCTATGATATGATAATAGTATCAGGGGTTTGTATAGAGGAGGTAACTTGCTTTGGGTACAGAGAGGACTTAAAACCGCAAAAATGATATTTTTTGCCCTTTAGGTCCCTAAAAGATCAGGAGGGGAATGTATTGGGACTTTACCGCTTAATTTTACGGTTCTATGTCGCCCTTATTGGCGGGACTTTCGCCGCTCTCGCGTCAAGTCCTAAGGCACAACGTATGGCCGGGCGAGTAGTGATTTGCACTTACTGTACACATTGAATGGATAATAGAATAGTGAAAATGAGGTATGTCAATAATTGACGATTAAGAGGAAATAGATGAAGTGAGCATTAATGATTTTTTTACACTGAGGGATATTTATGTCGGCAATAAAGAACTTTGATGATTTATTCCATCGACTCGGCTTAAACACCTCAAATGGCCTGTATTTTTTTAATGATACTCAATGGAAAACCAAATTGCATTTCCCAAGCCGTATTGAACGACTCTTACAAGAAAAGATACGTCCTGACGCATTTTTTTGTATTGATAATAAACCATTAATATTGTTTTTTACATCTCCGACAGACAATGATTTTTATAAAAAGATTTGGAATTTTAATGAATCTCCAATTGTTATTGTTGCTCATAATGACAGCATCACGATTTACAATGGATTTAAATATAATATCAGTCTTATGGAGCTTGATCAATTTGGTGCTGCTGAGAAAGAGATAGATAATTTTACATATTTCTCATTAGTTACCGGCAAAACCTGGGAACACTATCAAAAAGAATTAGCTCATGAAAATCGGCTTGATAGTTTTCTTCTAAATAATATCAAAACAGCCCGCAATATTCTTGTTACCAAAAAACACCTTACCGTAAAAATTGCTAATGCTTTAATCGGAAAGTGCATATTTGTCCGCTATTTGCTCGATCGTAAAGTAGAACTCAATGTTCAGGGATATTTGAAAAGATGGAATAATGCTGGATTTTGTGAATTATTAAGCGATATATCAAGTACTAGAAGTTTCTTTGATTATATAAAACAGAAATTTAACGGAGATGATATATTTGGGTTGACAGATAGTGAATACGATCAGATTAAGAGCGAAGATCTTGATGTATTAATTCGTTTACTTAAAAGTGAGGATTTAGAGACCGGACAACGATCGTTGTTTGATATTTATGATTTCTCCATTATTCCGATAGAATTTATAAGTAATATATATGAATTATTTATTGGAAAAGATAGACAGGAGGAGCAAGGCGCATATTATACCCCTCTATTCTTGGTTGATTATATATTGGCAGAAACAATCGAAAAGAAATTCCTAAATTATCCTCAAGCTGATGGTTGTATAATATTAGATCCTGCCTGTGGTTCAGGTATTTTTCTTGTTGAAGCTCTG
>JAISPY010000220.1 GCA_031274565.1 Treponema sp. | reverse complement strand
CCCCCCGGCGAGTCCGAATCCGAATCCGAAGGACAGGCCGTAAGCAGCAGTCCGCATACCAACACGGCGCCCAGTATTCCCGCCCTGAAAAACCATCTGGTTTTCTTCATAATTTTTCCTTGTCTTTTCCTTGAATTACCTAAAACTACGGATAACCCTCCGGACCGCAGCGTGGAGTATTCCCACTCTCTGAGCGGCACAGAATGGCTCTTTTAGAACATGAACCCTATGCCGGCTTTGACCAGTATCCCATGACCTACATCGGGATGGATGTCAGTTCCCCCCAAGGGAACAACCGCGCCATAGACCAGATGGCTCCTGAGAAATATGGTATCCGTCAAAAAGAAATCTATTCCTAGACCCGCCCGGATCCAGAGATCATTCCATAACTCTTTCCAGCTATCCTCAAGATTGAGTTCAAAATCCAAGCCCCCTGTAGGGAACAGCACCACTCTATCCGACATAGGGATGGGATATTTCCCGTACACCCCGAAGGTGAGGGCAGAGGTAGACTCAATAGGAACGTATCCTCCTCCCTCAACCTCAAGATCACCGGCTTTATACACAAAGGCTAAATTAAGCTCCACATACTGGCTGATGCCGAAAAAGGCAAAGCCGCCAAAGGATGCACGGTTAAAGGTCCACTTAAAAGAGTAACCATCAAACGACTCACTCCCCCCTTGGAAGGTATAGTTCAACAGGACGCCGCCGCCCGCGGCCTTTTCCAGCGCAAATGCCCCGGTCCCCATGACCAGCAGACAAACTACTAAAACCACAATTTTTTTCACAACACGCCTCTTTACTCTCAGAGTTTTATATCCATGGAAAACTTCCACGGCTGAACCGTTTCTTTGACAAGCTACGGATTCATGCACTATTCCCGGTTAGAACCGTTCCGATGCCATGGCCACGATCTCCGCGGTCTTGACGTCCAGGGCTTTTGCCCGCAGCCGGCGGGTAGAACCGCTTCCGCTGATGCTTCCGGTAATGACGATAGAGGCCCCCAGCTTGCCTCCGATGGACACGGCCGACTTATCATCCACTTCGCCACTTGCCTGGAAATCCTCTTCGGCTCTGATGGCTTCCAGGCTTTTCCGGTCTACGATTCTGAATCTTTTGGTATCCACCAGGAGGTAGGCCAGTTCTTCGATGACAAATTCAGCCATTTCCCGGTCGGAAGACGAAATGCTGATGATTGCCAAGGTTGAGCCATTGGGCAGGTCCACGACTAAGGTCTCCGCTGTCCGGTTTACCGCGCCCTCTATGCCGGTAGCGGTGCTTGGCGCTGAAGGAGGCCGGGGCTGTGGGGTCGCTACGGGTTGCTGGACAACCGGCTGCTGGAGGGGGGGTTGCGGGGTCGGGGTCGGGGCCGGCTGGACCGCAGGCTGCCGGGGGGTGGGCCACTCCACACTCCAATCAGGATCGAGGAGCGGCCTGGGGCGTTCTGTGGCGATGGCGATGGTATGCTGTATGTTTACATTGATCAGTCTGCCGTATCTCATGACCAAACCCAGGGTTACCCGGTTTGACTTGGAATCCACCACGACCTGTTTTTTGTCCCCTATATCCCATTGCCCTCTCTTGATGTTTGTTTCCGCCACCTGAATAACATTTCTGCCATCTCTTACGAGTATTTTCTCCGTTTTCTTAGGGAATACATGAGCCACGAGCAGATCATTAACCCATACCGCTATATCCTTCTCTACATCTCCCGCGTTAATGATTATTTCCGACTGTCCCTGTTGTGCCGCGGCATTGGGATCATTGGGCGGTATCAGTCTTGCCTGGGAATAGATCCCCGCCCCCAGCGCCAGTCCAAAAAATATTCCGATTATTTCCCGTTTCATAGGTTTTCCTCACCCCTTTTACCCTTTTCTACCTCTTTTCTACCAGGCCTTCAGCCAAGGCTCATGATACCCAAGGTAAAACCGCTTCTTTACGGAAGACCCTGAAGCTCAGAGCCTTCCGTACCAGCGTTTAGTAGACTACAAGCCCAGCAGTTGGTTTAGTTCTTGGTCGGTCTTCTCAAAGACCGTGTCCACATACTCGTTGATGTCTTTCTTGAAGCTGTTCTTGTCCAAGTACACGACGATGTAGGTGTTACCCCGGCCGTTCATATGGGGGCCAAAGGTTTTAACCCTTCGCAGGGTTTGGGTAACGATCTGTTTCGTCGCATCCTGAAAGCGCGCCACCCGATCGGTCTCCCCATTGGCTTCAGCCCGGCGTACCGCGTTTTCACCAATGGCCGCTACCTCGGTCTCCAAGCTTGAGGCAAGATTCTGCCGGGCTAACATGGAGGCCTGCTGTAAGGCGTCCGACTCGTTCTGGAACTCAGAGATGCCCATGGCGTAGTACACGTCATCCGCATTCTGATGCTCCTGGACCCAGGTTGCGACCTCCGCAGGGGGCCCGCTCTGGGGCTGCTGTGGCGCCGGCTCTGACTGAGGAGCGCTGACGCAGCTTACTAGCATCGCTGCCGTAAGCGCCGCCAACACTCCAACCGCATGTGCGATTTGCTTTCTCATTTTCAATCCTCCTAGATTGATAAAAATAGAAACCGATAAAAATAGAGAACATAGAAAAAGTAAAAAAATAATTTAATCGCCTATAAAGGCGTTAAATTCCGTAATGAAGTTCTCCTCCAGGTCCTTTTCCATTTCCCGGACGGCGATATTGTAGGCCATGGCCACATTCCGGGATCCGAGACGGGGATAACTTTTGGTGTAGGAAAAGAGCACATCCCCTGCGGTATTGACCAGTTGCAAGGTGATGCCTGAATGGATAAAGGTCCCCACAGGCAAAGTCTCCTCCTCAAAGGAAAGCTTCCCAGTAATGGTATAGTCCCCCTGGTTCCGCACCGCCACGTACCCGTGTTGTTCCAGGATATCCAGGAGTTTCCGCTGGATCCGGTTTTGACGGTCTTCCTCAAGAGCCGCGGTAAACCGCAAACGGGAACGGAAGGCCTTGCCCTCGGCGACGATGTTTTGGGTATACTTAAGGATATCCCCATGCCGGGGTACGGTAGTGGATAGTTCCCCCAAGGCCCGGATATCTTCCTCGATCATCCGTGCAATCAACGAAGCCCCCTTAAACCGCTGGTATCGCTGCAGCGGCTCCAGTTCCCCTGCCAGCAGGGAATCAATCCAAGTCTTATTGTGGGCGATCCGGTTTTCATAGATCTGCTGGGCTTCCTCTTTGTCTATGTAGGCCAGCACATGCCAGTTCCGGGTCTTGTCGTTGTACCAGGGCGAGGTAAAACGAGCGCCCCGGAATTCCGCCTCGGAACGAATCACCGAGGCCGTCCGCATCGTGGTCCCGCTGTTCGCAAACTTCTCCCCCCCGGATACCACCTCGTTATACTGAGAAATCAACTCCTGCTGTACTGCCACAGTGCTCTTAAAATACAGGGACAGCCCGTTCATCGCATGTTGTTCCGCCTGAGTCGTACTTGGCCCAATCCCCTGGGCGCTGATGAACCGGGAATCGGGATATTCCTCTTCCCGGGCGTATACCCACCGGGGATCCGCTCCAAGCATCCACGCACCGGTAAACAACACCAGCCCTGCCGCCAGAATCATGCTTTTTCCCTTTACTTCCATATAATTAGCTCCTTATGGATTCAAAAGTTCTTGGTACATCTGCAGATACTTCCCGCCGGATAATTCGACGGTCCCGGTATTCAACACCACCCCGGTCCTGGTATCAATGGTCCGCATGTGCACCGCTATCTTGCGCCCTATTTTGGTCAAGGTTCCCATGATCAGCGCGGAAGCGCCGAGCATGCCGCCCAGTTCAATCGCCGAGGCGTCACTCACATACCCGGAGGCGCTGAAATCCATCTCTCCCAGCACCCGGTTGATCTGGGTCCGTTCCACGATCCGGATATGGGGCTTCTTAACCAGATAATGCGCGGCCTGTTCCGCAAAATAGCGGCCTAAGACGCTCTGGTGACCGTCCACGTTCACGAAATCCAGCACCGCCACGGTTGTCCTGGCGTCCCCTGCCACTGGTTTCTGCGGAGACCCGGTGCCCCAGGAACTTGAGGAGGAATCCGTAAGGGCCTCCAAGAGGCCGTTTTTTTCCATTTCCCGGTTTATGCCTGAATCTTCTTGGGAAAAGCCATAGCCTAAGCCCAAGACCAGCGCCGCAACTGCGGCAAGAAGCGCCTGTTTCATAGATTCCTCCTTCTCTGCTGTTTCATTTTTCAATCGAACCTTCACGAGTTCCAAATGAACTACCAACCAGCTCTACGCGCCAGACCTATACTAAGAAAAGAAGCCGGGGGCATAGCGCAGCGCATGTTCAAAATACTTGGTATTACCAATAAATAGTACGGTTATACCTATGTTGATAATAACTTTATTTTACCTTGTCAATAGCAGGTGGTCAAGAGTGTTTCGCCGTATTATACAAAAAATTATGAAAAATGTAGTACATGTACGGGTGGAGAAACTGCGGAAGATGCTGTCCATGAATATCAAGCAGCGGAGGAAGCTTTTAGGCATATCCCAAGAGAAGCTGGCGGAAGCTGCGGACCTTTCAGCTCAGACGATGAACGACATCGAGGGCTGCCGTATGTGGGTAAGCGATAAAACCATCGTGAAGCTCGCCCAGGCCCTCCAGGTAGAGGTATACCAGCTCTTGATCCCCATCCGTGAAGGGGAAGACCCGGAATCCGTCCCTTCGCCGGTGGAAATCTTACTCTCCCTGCAGCATACGATTAAGCGCCAGATCGACCTGCACTTTGACGAACTCTTCAGATCCGGTTTACTCCGCTGACCTCTCAGGCCTATCAGGATCGGTAATGCCCATAGCCCCGCTTGGTTTTACCAAGTGGTCTCGATGCACGTTTTTCGCAATGCTTAGAAAAATAAAAAAGGAGGGGATTATGAACAGAGATGCGGAACCATTACGGAAATTGCTGTCTATGAATATCAAGATACGAAGAAAGGCCCTGGGTATATCCCAGGAGAAGCTCGCCCGGGATGCGGACCTTTCGACCCAGACGGTGAACGATATCGAGGGCTGCCGGACCTGGGTGAGCGACAAAACCATTGTGAAACTCGCCCACGTCCTCCAGGTGGAGGTATACCAGCTCTTACTCCCCGCGCTTGGGGGAGAACTAGCGGAACCCCCGTCCCCGGTGGAAGTCGTGCTCACCTTGCAGCAAACCATTAAAAACGAGATCGATCTGCAATTCGACGAGGTCCTGCAATCCGGGGTCTTGCGGTAAAGGACCCGCGCACGAATACCATGCAGGGCATTTGATTCGTGCGTGGGTCCTCGTGCGTGGCAGGGCGAGGGCCCATAACAATTTTTGTCCACGAATTACGCGAATTACACGGATTAAGCACGGTGGTCATATCCATAATTCGCGTTAATTCGCGTCATTCGCGGACTCTTTTGTTTATATGCGCCGGCCCTGTCGTGGGCGGGTCCTAAGGAAGCCGGCGCGTTTCCTCTCGGATAAGCCCACACAAGATCCGATCAAAGCTATCCGCAAAAGCCTTGAGTTCCCGTCTGCCGTAGGAACGGGCCTGTTCCCCGATAAGGCCGTTTTGCGCCAGGCTCACCATAAAATCCCGGCGGGAAAGCTGCTCCCGCATATTTTCATGCGTATAGACCCGTCCCCGGTCGTCTATAACCCGGATCGCCCCTTCCACCAGGCGGCTCGCCAAGGGGATGTCCCGGGTTACCGCCAAGTCTCCAGGCCGGGCTAAGGCGACGATACGATCATCCGCAGCCCCTTCCCCAGGAGGACACCGCTCCATCACCGCCGTATCTCCGGCTATGCCTGGAATCGGCCGGTTGGCTACAAAGACCGCCGCCACCCCGGTTCGCGCTGAAGCCCGCAGCACCGCCTCCCGGGTCAGCCGCGGACAGGAATCAGCATCCACCAGTATTTTCACAACCGATTCCAGCGGCATAGAGGGTATAGGTTCCGCTGAACCGTAAGGCCTCTGGCCGGAGAGAAAATGCTGCAGAGATGAACACCGACGCTCCCTGGTGGAGGATCCATTCCCCCTCCTCCCCGGCACAACTGAGACGCAGCGTCCCCTGGGTTACGATTAGGATGACCGGCAGCCGCTCAAGATGCTGTACCTGGTCCCCGCTCCCTTCCAGGGTCCAGAGGGAAAATTCCCGGGCCGGCGTGGGGTAGCATATACCCTGGGGCTTGAGGACCTGGGGATGAAACGCGGCAAAATCCAGGATGCGTACCAGCTCTTCCGTATCCACGTGCTTAGCGGTTAAGCCTCCCCGCAGTACGTTGTCTGAACTTGCCATGAGTTCCACCCCGAAACCTCGTATATAGGCGTGAAGGACCCCTGCAGGAAGGTAGATCCCTTCACCGGGCGCAAGATCGATCCGGTTCAGGTAAAGCGGAGCCAGCACCGCGGGATCCTCCGGGTGTAATGCCGCAAAAGAACCCAGGAGCTTCCATTCTTCCTGATACTCCGCATGGTGTGCGATGAGTTCCCCCTGACCGTGTATCCCATAGGCGCTTATGGCCTGCCGTATTTCCCGGGGAAGACCGAACAGCCCCTGCAGAAATGCCCGCAGCGCCTGGGCGGTATCCCCTGCGTACAGGGTTTTGACCAGGGAACCCAGGGCAGAACCCAGCGGTTCCGGGGCGGATTGGGAAAAAGCAACCAGGCCCCGGACAATCCGCTCCGGTTCCCGGAAGCCGCAGAGGGCCTTAAAGGGACTGAGGGCACAGATGATTTCCGGCTTATGCTGGGGGTCTTTGTAATTCCGCTGGGGCGCATCCAGGGGGATCTGGAGCTGATTCTCCCGTTCCCAGCCCTGTTGGGCCTGCTCCTGGTTGGGATGCGCTTGTATCGAAAGGGGTTTCTCCGCAGCTAAGAGCTTGAAGAGAAACGGGAGGGTCCCAAAGGCCCGCGCCGCAGCCTCACCCAGATACCTAGCGGGGTCCTGGTCTATGAGTTGGAAAAGGGATAGCGCGCTCCCTCCATATTCGATGCGGGAAGGCCCTTCAGGATGCACCCCCATCCAGAGTTCCGCCCAGGGAAGCCCCTGAGGATTCGCTTCACCCAAGAGCTGGGGAATCCATTCAGGAGAGCCCCAGTCATAATGCTTGATCGGATTTTTGAGTCTAACCATAGGATACATAGTACGATCATACCCTCCTGCCTCAGTTAGGGCTCATAGGGCAACGCTGATTAACTTGACGCTCATCAGCGTTGCCCTATTGTTTTTCTCGTTTTCCTGCGGAAAACTGCGAAAAACCACATTAAAGGAAGCACTGATTTATTCTCGATTGAATA
>JAISPY010000215.1 GCA_031274565.1 Treponema sp. | reverse complement strand
TTTGGTCATTACTGCTCTGAATGCAGCGATTTCCATGGGTTATACGTTTTCCCCATACCACAAAGGGTATCTCCGGGGACGCTTCTCATCATACTGCCGGAATGGTGTTTTATGGTTTAAAAAAACGTGCGCTGGTTTCTCCGCCCTGTTCCCGGATCACGGGGAACCGAAACAGCTTACTGGAGCCGCTAAACCGATCCGCGGTTAATCCTGGAAAGGCGTTCATTCCTCTAGGGTTTAGGGTCCGATTGGGTACTACGCCGGGGAACCAGGGTTTCGGCAGAACCTATGACCGCGGACCGCACGGACGAACAGAAACAAGCCGTTCTGTCGTCCGAATTGCTTCAAAGGTGCGGTGGACGGACTTTAGAAGGATAAACCGCTTATGGGTTGGTACATGATGGCAAACGTACCGGTAGCCTGATCAGCGGTATGCCCTTTCACTTCTATTAAAATATCCGTGTTCTCGGTTACGGAAATCCGGGGAGGGTTCTTGAATCCCGAATCCACGCCGAAGTGCAGGGACGTGTTGGTATCTTCCCGGTATATGGTAACCAGTATATCAGCGGTTTTCGTACTATCCCCTTCAAGAGAATCATTCCATCGGATAAGATAGGATTGTCCTGCTTCTGCATGGAAACGGTAATAGCGATACCCTCCGGATGTAATGGTATCATCCTTCCAGATGTTGTTCTGTAGGTTTAGGATGGTCTGATTGCCCGGGGTGCTGGAGGAAACCGCGGAACCAGGGTACAATTTTAGGTATAAGAGATTGATAAAACTTTCAACCGCATTTCTGATGGAAGCCACGTCAGTATCAACCAAGGAGCGACTGTTGTCCAGTACGAGATAGATGACCGAAGACCGTTTCTCCACCGCGATCTTTAAAGAATCTCCCATGGTATACTCGCTGTTGCGCTGCCAGGTCGTGGCTCCCGGGCTTAAGATCCATTGTTGGAGATTCCATTTAGCGTCCGTTACCCTAAAATCGTTAAAGATATAGCTCACCTCGGTTCCCTGCAAGGTACCGGGTACCGGCCCTTCAGAAGAAGAGCTCACGCCCTCAGAATAGGCAATATTGGTCAAGGTATAGGTTGCATCGTTTATGCTTACTTCTCCCTCTACATACCGGGTAGCTTTAGAGAAGGCTTCCAGGGTTTGTTCCGCCACATCAAAGGTCATCCGGATCTTGGTACCCGGCTGATAGGAAGGGGTAATAATCTTAAAGGTGAGGTCTCGGTTGATAATCGTTAAGTTATTCGCGATATCTTGAAATTTTTGGTTTAACTCTGAAAAGTTGCTCAGTTCATAGTAATGCTGATCATTCGTGCCGGAGGTACTGGCCAGAGACTCCAAGGTAGTGGTAAACGCGGCGCGATCCTCCACGTCGTTACCTGGTACCCCTGCGGCAAAGGCGGTGATCCTTTTACCGGCAATACGGCGTTCCGCGATTTGTTCCATAATATAGGAAGCATAGGCGCTTGTGGACTTACCCCTGAAGTCTTGTTCTTCTATCATGGGAAGAGCCAGACTGGTTGAGTTGTTATCCAGGCCATCGGTAAAGGTAAACAGATTGATCGAACCTAGATTATCAGAAAATTCCGGCTCATGCTTGGTGAGGTTACTTAAGGCCTGATGCACGGCATAATACAATGCGGTCCCTGACCCGGATGCCCGGTTGTACTGGGACAGCATCTGTAACAGTTGGTTTCTTCCTTCTTCGTTAAGATAAATCAATGTTCCACCGCTCAGGTCCTGTACATCGCTCGCAAAAGAAAGCAGCCCGATATATATCCCCTCTTGAGACTCTGCCCGAGCGCTCTCTCGATTCGTCTCTCCTGGAGGATCCGAGGGGGTTTTCGGGGTATTGGAACAGCTCAGGGTACTCAAAACCAAGCCAAGCAATTCCAAAACAATCACTAGTAACCATGACTTTCTCATGTAAATCGCTCCTCTGTTACGCTATCCTCTATTTGAGTCTTGGAGTAAACGGTATTGGTACGTGTTTGGTACGTGTATCGATACAAGGGTTTTAGACCGACTCAACATTTAAGGCTAGGTGATCCAGTTCCAAAATCGGTTATTTTGGAACTGGATATTGCGGTTTCTCAGGCTAAAGCTGCGAACCAAAGGTTCGACGAAACCGCGATTTTTATGGTTGCAATTCCAAAATCTGACATTTTGGAATTGTCTCATGTAATAAAATATAAAAGGAGCGGGATCAAATGCATTAGATTATATTACGATCTTTTTCCTTTATTTCATAAAAAACAGAGAATCGGACGCATCCCGATAATTCCCGCGCTGGTGCGGGGTTTAGCGTGCCGTGAAGGAAAGATCCGGTTGGCTAGAAAACGCCCATACCCTTGGACCGGTGTTACGCTGACCTTGGATAAGAAACCGTATCCACCATGCTTGAGAGATCAGGAGTACCTAAGACCCGCGCAGGAATAACCGAGAATAGTGCCTCCGGCGGAGGACTTGCCCGGCGGTATACCCGCAATGACGCCATCAATCGGGTCTTGGGGGTCGGATTTTAGTCCGCGGTTTCTTTCAGTTTCCGTCATTCCTCATGGCCGGCGCATATAAACAAAAGAGTCCGCGAATGACGCGAATTAACGCGAATTATGAAATAACCACCGTGCTTAATCCGTGTAATTGGTGGACAAAAATTGTTATGTGCCCTCGCTCTGCGTCATTCCTCAGGTTCTCTTGTCTCTTCTCCGGTTCAGTAGTATATTATTTGCTAATGCGTATTGTATCATGGAATGTCAATGGCATCCGGGCAATAGAAAAACGGGGCTTTGTGCAGTGGCTGCAGGATACATCCCCGGACATACTCTGTCTTCAGGAAACTAAGGCCCGGCCAGAACAGCTTACGCCGGCATTGATACATCCTCATGATGCCGAGGGAAATTGCTATAGGTCCTACTGGGCCAGCGCACAAAAACCCGGGTATGCCGGGGTAGCCCTATACAGCAAGATACAAGCTCAGCAGGTACAAACCCTGGGCATACCGCTCTTCGATGCTGAGGGCCGGGTATTGCAGGCGGATTATACGGATTTTACGCTTATCTGCGCGTATTTTCCCAATTCCCAGGATGGAGGAGCGCGACTGGACTATAAAGTGGCCTTTTGTACGGCCATAGGGGAACGGTGTGACGCCTTGGTTTCCCAGGGCCGCCACCTGGTGCTCTGCGGGGATTACAACATAGCCCATACCCCCTTGGACCTCGCCCGCCCCAAAGAAAATGAAGGCAGTCCAGGGTATCTGCCGGAAGAGCGGGCGTGGATGGATACCTTTACCGCCGCAGGTTACGTGGATACCTTTCGGCATTTCCACCCCGGTGAAACCGGTCACTATAGCTGGTGGTCCTACCGGACAGCCGCACGAAAGCGGAACGTAGGATGGAGGATCGATTACCATTGTGTGGACACCCGGTTCATGCCCCTGGTGCGGAGCGCAGGCATACTGGCGGATGTAGCAGGGTCGGATCACTGTCCGGTAGTGCTTGAGGTGGACATACGGGCATGAACACCTACCTCGTTTTTCTTTTTTCCTTAAAAACGGAGGGGCATGATGCTTATCCTACGGCTAAGTCTTGAACCGAGCAGTTCTCCGATTGGCATGCACGGCTCAACGGCTTTGATGCGGAATAGGGGGATCGGGAAGCAATGAACGCGGCGTTCCGGTATTCCGTTGCTTCTGGGGAAACGGACGGTGAAGATGCGGATTAAATACAATGCCCCTACCATATTGACCTTTACCTTCATCAGTGCGCTGGTGCTGATCCTTTCAAACACCCTGCTCCCCTCGTTGACTGAACTCTGGTTTATGGTGCCGGGAAAGGGCGGTTTTGTTCCTTCCCGGATACGGAACTGGGTCACCCTGGTAAGCCATGTGATAGGCCATGCCAACTGGACCCATCTGATGGCTAATTTCTCGCTGATCCTCCTCATCGGTCCTATTTTGGAAGACCATTACGGTTCCTGGCCCCTCTTCAGCATGATCCTCCTCACCGCCTTGGTTACCGGGACGCTTAATGTCCTGTTTTTCCCTCATGCGCTCTTAGGCGCCTCCGGGGTGGCCTTCATGATGATCCTGTTAGCATCCTTCACCAATTTCGAGAAAGGGGATATCCCCCTCACCTTTATCCTGATCGTGATCTTATACCTGGGAAGGGAAGTCTTTAACGCCTTTACTGCCAATACCATTTCGGAATTTGCCCATATTATCGGAGGTTTTTGCGGCAGCATCTTCGGCTTCTTTAAAACGGTTAAAAAAAATGGTTAAAACTGATAGCAAGTCCCAGTACACAGAAGGCAGCCCAGACCAGTTATAGAAAAAAGAAAAAAGAGGGCCTAGAGAAATATCCGGTGAGCTATTGTACTTCTCGTGAAACTCGGTTAGGTTCATAGGTAATGGATATTCGGCCAGGGAAGTACGGTCTGTAGCTATGCGCCGATTGCAGGAACCCCAATCCGTGGAACCTTCGTCGAACTCACGTTATCTTAGGTTATGAGCAAGGAATCTGCAGTGTATTATTCAGTACGATTTTCCCTTACCCATCTGGCGGCATGTTTGGGAATCCTGCTCGGAAGCAGGAGCCTTTCCGCCCAGGCGGTCTTTGATCCGCCGGAACGAGATACCGGCGATACCGTAACGAGCCGGGGCGCTCCGGCAGGTTCGGCGGAAGCATCGGATACTTCTTCGGATACGCTTCCCCTTTGCCGGCTCACCCTCTTTGCCTCCGGGGTGGGCTTCTTCGAGCATCGAGGAACCCTTACCGGATCCGCGGAAATCTCCCTTCCCTTCAAGGTATCCGAGGTAAACGACGCCTTAAAATCCCTGATGATAGGTGATCCCGCTTCAAGCCCCCAGGTGGTGTATCCTTCGGAACAGACCCTGTCCCGGACCCTCCAGAGCCTGAGTATCGATCTTTCTGCCCATCCCAGCATGGCCGAAATCTTGGACAGCCTCAAGGGAGCGGAAATCGAGGTGTACACCCCCGGCCCCATACGGGGGAGGATCCTCGGGGTGGAATACCGGAGCGGGGAGGCCCTCTCGGGAAGGGGCATGGATAAATTGCCCGTGCTTTCCCTGGTTACCGGCCAGGGGATCCGCTTACTCGGCCTCCAGGAGATAAGCCGGTTTGTCTTCCAAGACCCCCGGATAAACGCGGACCTTAACCGGGCCTTGGATATGATCATGGATTCTCGGAATGTGGATACCCGGAACCTGCGGATTCAGCTCCCTGGAGAAGGCAGCCGGGTTATTGCCCTGAGTTATGTGATCCCCGCGCCGGTGTGGAAGGTTTCGTACCGGCTGGACCTCTCCGCAACTCCTCCGGTGATCCAGGGCTGGGCCATAGTGGATAACGACAGTGACGCTGACTGGAACAATCTGGAGCTTTCCCTGGTAAGTGGGAGGCCCGTCTCATTCATCCAAAACCTCTACGCGCCCTACTACCTTTCCCGGCCGGTCCTTCCCCTGGCCATCGCCGGGATCGCAGAGGCCCGGACCTACGATTCCGGGTGGAGCTCAGGAGGCGCGGCAGCGGTGGCTGAACAGGAAGTAGTCCCTGCCCCTACCGCGTCGGGCCGGGGGTCGTTGTTACGGATGGAAAAGGCCCAAGCCCAAGATACTGACCAAGGATCGGAATCCTTGTACTCTGGAAACGCGCTGGAAACCGCCCAAGGCAGCATGCGGGGAGATCAGTTCGAGTTTACCCTGCAAAAACCCGTGAACCTGGCGCGGCAGCAGAGCGCCATGCTGCCCCTGGTGGAAGCCTCCGTGCAGGCGGTCAAGACCCTGGTCTTCTCCGGGGCAAAGGCCGCACAAGGCGGTCCCCTGCACCCGGCTATCAGCGCGGAACTTACCAATACCACCGGGATGCGGCTGCCTGCAGGCCCCATTACGGTCTACGACGGCGAGGCCTACGGAGGGGATGCGCTGCTCGAATTTTTCCCAGAACAGGAAAAACGGCTTATCTCCTATGGGGATGATCTGTCGGTCTCAGGCTATGTAAGCCCCAGGACATCTCGATTGATTACCGCGGTTACGGTGCGCCAGGGAATCATGACCATTACCCGGAAGCTTTGCTACGAAAAAACCTATACCTTCAAAAATACCGCCCCTACCGCAAAGCGGCTTGTCCTGGAACATCCTATTACCAGCGGCGCGACGCTTAAGGAGCCGGCGTCCTTTGATACGAGAACCGATACCCTGTACCGTTTCGTGCAAACCCTGCCTGCCGCTGGGGAAGTACGTAGTACCGTCACCGAAGAAAAACCCCTGGTAGAACAGGTCACCCTGACCCAACTCAGCCTTCCTTCTTTTATAAGCTATGCGGGAAACGAAGCAATTCCCGAGCAGGTACGCGCCGCCCTGCAGCAGGCTATTGATCTGAAACAAAAAGTCGATGCTGCCAAACAAGCCCTCACGAATCTAAGCACGCAATGGGAACGGCTCGTTGCGGAGCAGGACCGAACCCGGCGTAACCTGGAAGCCGCAGGTAACCAGACCCCTCAGGGTGCGGAATACCTCAAACGCCTGGTTGCCCAAGACCAGGCCATCGACGACCAGTACGTCCAGGTGGAAGCCGCTGAAAAGCAGGTCCAGGCTGCCCAGGAAGCATATGACGCCTATCTGGGGTCCTTGCAGCTATAGCAGGCCCAGGAGTTCCGCCGGGCGGTCGATGATGCGCGCTGCCCCGCTGCGTTCCAGGACCCTCCGGGGCCGGAATCCCCAGCTTACCCCCAGGGCAAAGCAGCCTGCGGCATGGGCGGTTTCCATGTCGATTTCCGAATCCCCTACCAGGATGGTTTCCGCAGGGGAGGCATCCAGAGCCTGGAGGAGCTCCCCGACGGAACCGGGGTCAGGTTTACGGGGAAGCCCGGCTCGGTCTCCTTGGATTCGGTTGAATGAACCCGGCGGAAAGAGACCCTGGATCACCAAATGCGCCACCGGGTCTGGTTTGTTGGTCAAGACCGCGGTTTTGATGGTCCGCTCCTGCAGGGCGGCCACCAATGCTGGGATGCCTGGATAGGGAGCGGAGTGCACCAGAGGCTGTGCTGCGTAAAACCGGGTTGCGTCCTGGGCTATGACTTGGGCGAGCGGTTCCGCTTCCCCGCTTTCCCGTACCGCCTGAGGCAGGGTAAGCAGAGCGAGCCGGTATATGCCCCAGCCGACTTTTGCAGTGTATTCCTCCGGAGCCAGGGGGGGAAAGCCATGAAGCTCCAGAGACCGGTTCATGGACGCGGCGATATCCGCGATGGTATCCACCAACGTACCGTCCAGGTCGAAGATGACTGCCTTGTAGCAATGGTGCATGGTTCCGTTCCTTGTATTTTTTTCAAGAGGCTTAGTCGCATAATACCCATATACTATGGATGAAATCAAATTACTTTGTTTCTAAAGAAAAATGGTTCTCTTGCATAGTACGCTCTATTTTAATCGTAACATACTACCACAAATTATAATATATTCGTAGACCTGATTCCTAATACATAAGATAACTAATATATCAGGTTGAGAGCAGGTACTGCACTAGGCCAAGGAATCCTACCAGCTCGCACCGGCGTGGCATACAGGTAAAAAAGTTGTATCTAAAAAAGTGTACCACAGGTAAAAAAGTATGCAGTTAAAAAATATTTAAAAAAGGTAGAAAATTAAACAGGTAAAAAAAGAGACAAAGAGTCCGTCGGCGCCGATGTGAAGGATCGCCGGCGGACTTGAGTCGTAGGGTCTCTGCTTAGGATTTCCATTTGGTGAGATCGATCTTCCCCATCTTTTTAGCCACCACGGTCGTACAGGAGAGGTCTCCGGTTACATTAAGCGCGGTCCGACCCATATCCAAAAGGGCGTCAATGCCGAGGATCATCGCGTAGGCCCCTGCCACCGGGCTTCCTGAAATAACCGGCAGGCCCACGGCGTCAAGCACTAAGAGGAGCATGATGGCCCCTGCGCCAGGAACCCCCGCAGTTCCGATGGAGGCGAGGGTTGCGGTAACGACGATGATCCCCATTTCCGAGAAGGTAAAGCTCCGTCCCCACACGGACAGGGCGATGAAGACCGCGCATACTCCCTGGTAGATGGCGGTCCCATCCATGTTGAGCGTAGCGCCCAGGGGCAGGGAGAAGGAGTAAATGTCCTTGGGGATTCCCAGATTGTGCGCCGCTTCCATAGAAACCGGCAGGGTTCCGTTGGAACTGCGAGTTACAAAGGCGGTGATGAAGGGGTGTTTCGCGTCTTTGAAATACCGTTTGAGACTCAGGCCTGCGTAGAATTTGACGAGCCCCCCATACACCAGGATGATATGCAGAGCATACCCGATAAAACACGCTGCGGTTACCACCCCGAGGGAGCCTATGACCTTGGGGCCGTTGGAGGCAAAAACCACCGATACGAGGGCCAAAACCCCTATGGGCGCGTATTGCATGATCCCCTTGATTACCAGCATCATCACTTCCGCTATACCGTCAAAGAAGGTATACAGCAGCTCTCCCCCTTTCTTGATCCGTTCATTAGGGGACACGCGCAAATAGGAGATGCCTATACCGAAAAGGAGGGCAAAGAAAATAACCGCCAGAATCGACTCGTTGACCACCACCTGGGCCACACTGGTGGGAACGATGTTAAGCAGGATTTGGGTTATCGAGGGGGCGTCAACTTCCCTACCTACCGCTTCCGCGACCTCGGAGAGTTCCGCCATGGGCCGGAAAAAGACGCCCATCAGTAATCCTATGCTTACCGCCACCGCAGAGGTCAAGAGGTAAAAGATGATAACCCGGACGCTTACCTTCCCGAGGTTTGCAGGACTAACCGACGATGCCCCTACAATGAGGGTTGATAAGATGATCGGCATCATGATCATCTTGAGCAGCCGTACAAAGAGGTCTCCCAAAGGGGCTATCCAGAGGATCTTATCTTTGAATACCAAACCCAAGATGACCCCCAGCACAAGACCTATGAGAATCCGGTATAGCAAATTACAGTCAAAGTACCAACTGTACCAATGCTTCGTTACGGTCTGATTGGACGGCGGATGCGGATTTCGATTCGATCCCCGATTCTGTTGTTTTCCCATGTTTCACTCCTTACTACCAGTACCCGGTATCCCAGCGGGATTACTAGCAAATATATTATAGTATATGGTGGTGCTTATGTCCATCGAATTTTGAAGATTTTTTTGTTGCAGCGGCCATCAGTAGGGTTTATCCGGTCTCAGTGGTTCCTCACCTAGGGCAACGCTGATTAACTTGACGCTAATCAGCGTTGCCCTATTGTTTTTCTCGTTTTCCTGCGGAAAACTGCGAAAAACCACATTAAAGGAAGCACTGATTTATTCTCGATTGAATA
>JAISPY010000210.1 GCA_031274565.1 Treponema sp. | reverse complement strand
GCAGGGATCGGTATGGTGCACCAGCATTTTAAGCTCATACCGGTGATGAACGCATGGGAGAATATCAGCTTAGGAGAAAAAGGGGGGGGAAATCCGTTTATTCAAAAGCAGCGCATCATTGAAAAGATTGAAGCCCTGGAAGCGCGGTTCGGCCTCCGTATCCCGCATAAGAAAAAAATCTACGCGATGCCGGTTAGTGAAAAACAGACCGTAGAAATTCTCAAGGTCCTCTACCGGGGCGCGTCGGTGCTGGTGCTGGATGAACCTACCGCGGTACTCACTCCCCAGGAAACGGCCCGGCTTTTTGGGATGCTGCGGACCATGAAAGCAGCGGGCTGTGCGATTATCATCATCACCCACAAGCTCCCAGAGGTCATGGAAATCAGCGATAGGGTCACGGTGCTGCGGAAGGGCAAGGGGGTGGGGACCGTGTATACCAAGGATACCAGCCCCCAGGCATTGACCGAGCTGATGGTGGGAGGGAGTATTTCTCTGAAGATCCATCGGGAACAGCCCCTGCCTCAGGAACGACCCCTGCTTGAGGTGCGTTCTCTGAGCCTGCGGGACCCTGAGGGGCTGCAGATCCTGGACGACCTGTCCTTTGATGTCTTTGGGGGAGAAATTCTCGGTATCGCGGGTATTGCGGGGAGCGGGCAGAAGGAGCTATGCGAGATCATCACCGGTCTGGGGCGTTCTGATTCCGGGTCCATCCGGTTTCTTGGGGAAAACCTCCGGGGGCTTTCCCCCCGGGCCATCAAGCAAAAGGGGATCCGCATGAGTTTTATCCCCGAAGACCGGCTCGGCATGGGACTTGCAGCAGGGATGAGTATTATTGATAACATCCTCTTGAATTCCTACGATCGTTCCAAAGGCCCCCTGGTTGATCGCGTCCACGGCCTAGCCCAGGCGGAAACCATTGTCAAACGGTATGGAATTTCCACGCCCTCGGTACGGCATATCGTCAAGAAACTCTCCGGCGGGAATATCCAGAAAGTCCTCCTGGGCCGGGAACTAGAACAGGAGCCGCGGCTCCTGATTACCGCATATCCGGTGCGAGGTCTGGATATCGGGGCTTCCTACAGTATTTACGACATGATCAACGCCCAGAAAAAGCGGGGGGTGGGAATCCTTTTTATCGGTGAAGACCTGGATGTGTTGCAGGAACTCTGCGACCGTATTATGGTTATCCACAGAGGAGCGCTTATGGATATAGTGTATCCCTTGGGAACCTCCCAAGGTTCCCGGGAAGTGACCAAAGAAGCCATCGGTCTATTAATGTTGGGGCATAAACCGGAGCCATGTTGCGGATAAGTGCCCAACCGGAGATGACCGCCCTCAGGGAGCATATACTGCGCGGCGCGGCGGTGCTGGCCGCGATCCTCGCCTCAGGGCTTATCATGGTCTGCATGGGCTATAACCCACTGGAAATATACGGCAAGATCCTGGCAGGCTCCCTGGGTTCCGCCTACCGGTTCAAAGAAACCGTACATAAGGCCATTCCGTTGACCGCTCTTTCCCTGGGCATCGCCATGGCGTTCAAGATGAAGTTCTGGAATATCGGCGCGGAAGGGCAGTTTTACCTGGGGGCCTATGGGGCTTCCCTCATAGCCTTTTCCTTTCCTGCTATGCCGGCGCCGGCGCTGCTTTCCCTCATGTTCCTCATGGCCCTGGTTTTCGGCGGACTTTGGGCATTGATTCCCGGAATATTGAAGGCCCGGTTCTCCGCTAGTGAAACCCTCGTTACCCTGATGCTGAATTACGTGGCCGCCAAATGGATTTCCTATTTACAATACGGCCCTTGGAAGGATCCTGCAGCCAGCGGTTTTCCCAAAATAGCTCCGTTTAGTGCCAACGCGGTGCTTCCCTCGGTACTGGGCATCCATGCGGGGTGGCTCATCACTTTGGTGCTTACCGGGCTGGTGTATTTCATCATGAAACGGACTAAGCTGGGCTTTGAGATCGATGTGCTGGGTGAAAGCGAGGCCACTGCCCGGTATGCGGGAATGCCGGTGCTGCGGACCATGATTATCGCTATCATGATAAGCGGGGGACTCTGCGGCATTGCGGGGATGATGCAGGCATCGGCGGTGGAGCGCTCCCTTTCGGAGCAGCTTTCCGGGGGCCTGGGCTTTACGGCGGTGATTACCTCATGGCTTGCCCGGCTGAGTCCACCGGGGATCGTGGTGGTGTCTTTCTTGTTTTCCATGCTTATCCAAGGGGGGAATTTTCTACAAAGTTCTCTGCAAATTCCCGCCGCTATTGCGTTGGTTTTACAGGGGATCATTATTTTCTTTGTCTTGGGAAGTGAATTCTTTATCCGGTACCGTTTTGTCTGGAAACGGCCGGCAGCATGAAGCACATTTGGAAGGGCTCGGCCCCCTATTTTTTCAGGCGAAACCCCCAAAGCACGGTACGGCCCGCTGGCTTGGCAGGTCAAATCCAGCGGGCCATTCCCTTGAGCAGTATCGGAGGCTATGGAGGGAAGCAGGAACTGCCGGCTTCCCAAACGTGCTGCTCGTGGAGCGAGGAGACCTGTTATGAGCGCTTTCATTGAAGGACTTGCCCTGTTTCTGCAAACCGCAGTACAGATGGGCACCCATATCCTCTTCGCCGTACTCGGCGGAATCGTATGCGAAAAAATCGGTAACCTCAACCTCGGCATCGAAGGTATGATGCTCCTGGGCGCATCCGTAGGCTACTCCGCTGCCCTAGGAACCGCAAGTCCCGCAGCCGCCATAGCCGCGGCTGGGCTTGCCGGAGCTGCCGGGGCCTGTATCTATGCCTTGATTACCGTTACCCTCCGGGGCAACCAGGTGGTTACCGGGCTGATTCTCACGATCTTTGGCACCGGGGTCTCCGGCTTTCTGGGAAAGGGCCTTTCCGGAAAACCCCTGCCGGAAGCGGTATCCCAGGCATTTATACCCGTGTCCGTGCCGATCCTGCACCGGCTTCCCCTCATCGGTAGGGTGTTCTTTGAACAAAGCCCCTATGTGCTGGCGGGCATGGCGTTGGCCCTGCTGCTCTACGGCTATTTTCAGTATACCCGTATCGGTTTGAACGCCCGGGCGGTGGGAGAAGATCCCGGGGTAGCGGATGCGTCGGGTATTCCGGTCAACCTCTATAAGTACCTGCATAGTATGGCGGGAGGTTTTCTATGCGGGCTGGGGGGCGCTTACCTATCCTTGGTTTTTGTACCGCGCTGGCAGGAGAATATAAGCGCCGGCGCGGGCTGGATTGCGGTGGCCCTGGTTATCTTCAGCACCTGGAACCCTCTGAAAGCGATTTTTGCCGCGTATATCTTCGGCGCGCTCAAAGGGGTGGGCTTCAAGTTTCAAAACAGCAACCTCATGCTTTTTGGTAAGAAACTCGTGTTTTACCCTCAACTGCTCGATATGCTGCCCTACCTGGCAACCATCCTCGTCCTGCTGATGATTACCCGGCGGAAGAAGAAGGAGTATCAGAGTCCCGCAGGACTGGGACTGCCTTATTTCCGGGAGGAACGGTAAGGGAGCTTATCCGGATGGTTTCATCGAGGCCTGCTTGATGATCTCGTCCAAAGTCGTTTTGAGGGTATCATATTCCTTAAAGGAGGTGTTGATGGTGTTTATATTCCTATGGATAGCGTCAAAGATCCCCTGTTCCGCATCACTGACTTCCACCAGTTTCTGCACCACCAGGTTTCCCGCAATTCCTTGGTACGCTCATCTACCCGCTGTTCATGGGTCTTATCAAACGCGAAATTTTTTTTGAAGTGCGAATGTTATGGCGAAAAAACCTCGTAAGGAGTCAGGTAACCCCCATGAATCTTATGCTTAACCTCAATTCCGGTCTTCCCGGAATTGATGCGACATGGACCCATTATAGTATGCCTAATCTGGGTATTCCCCTTGAGCTTGATATTGAATTCGGCTGGGGACTGCTGCCCGTAGTGGAGCTTGCGTTATTGTCGGGTGTAGAATATATACCTATTGGGCCTAGAGAAAGAAACGGACTTTTTCTTACCGCAAAAGCGGGTGTTTCCCTCTATACCTTTAACTCGGATTATTACAACGTACTTACATTCGCATTTGATTCAAAAATTGATGTGGGCTATCAGTTGGTTACTAAAAAGGGGCTTGTATTCACTCCGGCACTTGGCGTAGGGTACAATACCCGTTCAGGTTTCGGAATTGATATGATACTTGATATGGGATTTGCATATAAAGGAAAAACGAAATGAAAATAAAAATTGTTGCTTTCGGTATGGCAATCGTATTTCTTGTTTTATCCGCGGTCGGTTGCCAGGTAGCGGCATTGTTTATATACAATGAACAATTCGGCAGGGTTGAACGGCGGGGACGTGAATGGAATTCCTTATC
>JAISPY010000160.1 GCA_031274565.1 Treponema sp. | reverse complement strand
GAGGCTATAGTTAAAAAGAGCGAAACGCTTGCCGGGTACAGTGCCTTTATAGCGAAGATACGGGAATATGGACAGAGTATGAGCCTTGAGGAAGCGATGAAGGCGGCGGTAGCGTACTGCATAAAACACGACATATTACGGGCATTTTTGGAAGAGAACGCGTCGGAGGTAACAAACATGCTTTTAAACGAATGGAATTGGGACGACTACGTAGCGGTCCAAAGGGAAGAAGCTCTGGAAGAGGGCCTGGAAAAAGGATTAGAAAAAACCGCGCGGAATGCCCTGGCCGAAGGTCTACCGATAGAGATAATAAGAAAAATTACCGGTCTTGATACCGAGACTATCCAAAGGCTTTCCCGGTAAACAAAAAACCTACTCATGTTGCAAGACAATGTATTACCGGCAAAACTATTGGTTAAGGGTTATTAAAATATCATTTGTAAAATATCACTTGTATTGATAGGAGTTGTCATTTGTCTCGCTGTTTTACGAACACTCCAGCATTTTATCCTTTGCAGGTCCTATTTTGGAACTGCCTCAGTGGTAAAGGTTACATTGCTGCCATGGACGCATAAAACATTGACAAGTTGCCATAATAGCGGTATACTATAGGTATGAAAGTAATGCCTGTAGGGGAACTCAAAACCCATTTTTCAGCGGTCCTTGAATCGGTCAAACAAGGAAACAAAATCGGCGTATTATACGGTCGGGCAAGAAAGCCCGTGGCGATGATCGTGCCCTATGTCGAAGAAAACCTGGTGAACCGGAAGCTTGGTATCTTGGATGGCAAAGTAACCATCGCTTTTAGGGATAACTTCGCCATAAGCGCCGAGGTATAGAGGAGTACTATGAAAGTAGTAGCAGATACCCGTACCTTGTTATGGTCGATCGGAAAGAGCGATGCCTTATCAGCCGCTGCCCGGGCAGCCATACAAGACGCCCATAATGATATACTCATAAGCGCGGTTTCCTTATGGGAAATAGCGGTAAAGGTTCGGCTTGGAACCTTGGTTCTCTCATTTGATATCGAAGATATACCCCAGTATTGCAAGCACCTGGGGTTTACGTTGATGCCCTTAGACCCCCTTGAAGCCTTAGCAAGCGCTGCCTTAGCGCCCAAAGCCGCTCACCGCGATCCTTTTGAACGGATGCTGGTGTATCAATGTATACGCAATAACTATACTTTGGTAAGTCCCAATAGCACCCTAAGCGACTATCAAGAAGAGGGGTTACACTATATCTGGTAAGGGGGCCGTATTTTAATAGGCGATGCTCCACAAACAAAGCCCCTGGGGCGGCGCGGTGGGACCTGCGAGGCTGCGGTCCCCGGAACTGCGGATCCCCTGAAATGCTTCCGGGGAAAGGTCCGCTGCTTCGTAGTGGAGCAAGGTCCCCACCAGGGAACGGATCATCTTCCACAAAAATGCGTTGGCGGTGATTTCAAAGATCAGCATATCCCCCTGGATAAAAAACCAGGCGCCGAATATATACCGGTTCTTCGACTCACTGGGATCCCGGGCATGGGCAAATACCGAGCAGTCCAGTTCACCGCGGAACAGCCGGGCATAGCCGTTCAAGCGGTCTATCCGGGGACGGCGCCATAGCTGCCAGGCGTAGCGCAGTTCCTGCGGCAGGGCCTGCCTGCCGCAGATGAGGGAGTACCGGTAGGTCCGGGAGCGGGCACTGAAGCGGGCATGAAAATCAAAGCGCGCTTCCCGGGCCGCTAAAACCCGCACATCCCGGGGAAGGATCCGGTTGAGGGCAGGGACAAACCGTTCCGCCGGGATGGTCCGTATATCCGTATAAAAATGAGCCACCTGGCCTGCGGCATGTACCCCCGCATCGGTTCTGCCTGAACCGGTGAGGGCAACCTTTTTCTTGTGGAGCCGTTCCAGGGCGGCTTCGATGGTTCCCTGCACGGTCCGCGTTCCCACCTGACGCTGCCAACCGGCAAAATCCGTGCCGTCATACGCTACCAGGAGCCTGATATTCCGTTCCTGCCCGGATTCAGTCATCGTTCTCGTTCAGTTCTTTATTGATATCATTGTAGACATTCCGGGCGTGCTCCAGAAGCGGACCTGGTTTGCTTTTAGAGGACTTCCCCAAACCGAAGATCCGCGCAATGGTCCGTTTCGCCTCTTCTAAATAGGCCTTCCGCTTGAGCGGATCCTCCATAGGACCGTACTTAAAGTTCAACAGGGCCGAAAGGTACAGCATCCCTTCGTAGGCATAATTTTTATCCGTATCAGGACCGAAGTTTTTAATCCCTGCAATGGGTTCGGCCCCGCTCTGTTCCCGCTTCAAGGCTTCGCTATAGAAGAACCGGGCCTTCTTCTTGAAAAGCAGGGCCAGCCAATCGTAATGCTCCCCCGGATTCTTGGCATGTAACTCCTCACAGAGCCACCCGGCCCGGAGACTCGCGATTCCCTGCTTGATGGTAGGAGAGACTTCCTTGGAAAAATAATCGTAACAAAAGATCACCAGGTACAGGGAAGCGGCCCCGGAAGTTAAGCTCCGATTTTCATGAAAATCCACTCCCGGAAAGATCTGGGAAGTTTCGCTGATCCGTTTCTGCATATCCAATTTAACTTTATCCTTAATCTTCTCAGGCAAAAGGAAAAAATCCTTATCCATGGACGCAAACCAACATTCCGGGCATACCGTAGCCTGATACACCAGGGGATACACGTTCCCATATCGTGCGGAAGGTTCATAGAGCCGGTGCAGTTCATCGGTAATGGCCCCCGCAATGAGCCGTCCGCTTCCGGAAAGCAGTTCCTCCCGATGAAACTCCGCATCACACACCGGGCAGATAAGTTCATCTTTAGACACGTAAGATACTTTTGGTTCTTCAACACCCATAATACACCTTAATTGTTGCGAGAAGCATAGCAAGTACTATCGGTACGATCAATGCACAACGATCAATGCAACCGCTTGCCCCTGCGCCGTACCATACGCAGGGTCCTGGGGCTTCGATTATTGAAACTTCGCAATCGGTACGAAGGTATCTGCTTTGAGGGCCGCGCCGCCAACCAAGGCGCCGTCGATGTTCTCCTTGGCCATAAGCTGGGCGGCGTTTTCCGGCTTTACCGACCCGCCGTACTGGATGCGGATCTTTTGCGCGGCCTCCACTCCGTAGCGCCGGGCGATTACCCCGCGGATATAGGCATGGATGGCATCCGCATCCTCCGGAGTGGCGGTCTTACCCGTACCAATGGCCCAAACCGGCTCGTAGGCAATGGTGACCCGCGCCACGTCCTCGGCAGTTACTCCTTGAAGACCCTGGATGGTCTGAGTTTCGCAGATGTTCTCGGCTTTACCCGCTTCCCGTTCGGCCAGGAGTTCCCCCACACAGAGGATCACCTCCAAACCGTGCTTCAGGGCCAGCCGTACCTTTTTGTTGATAAGCACATCATCCTCTTTATAGGTATGCCGCCGCTCGCTATGCCCCAGGATCACCACTTGAACTCCAAGGTCTTTGAGCTGGAGAACCGAGACTTCCCCGGTATGGGCCCCTTGTTCTTCTGAAGCCATGTTCTGCGCGCCCAGCAGGATATTGCTACCTTTGATGATAGCCCCCACGGTTTCCAGGGCCGTAAAGGTCGGCGCTACCAGGTACTGGTGTTTCCCGTCCTTGAGCTGCGCGGTCAGATCCTGAGCCAGAGCCGCTGCCTCGGCGCGGGTCTTGTGCATCTTCCAGTTTCCCGCAATATAGTAGTTTCTCATAATGTTCACTCCTTACCGTTATAAACCAAGAGCACGGTCCCGCAATCCAGGATAGCGGGGCTACCCCCTCCCCCCAAAAAAATCTGACCGGGCCGTGCTCTCGACGTTGTACTTACTTCCCTCTGGTTACCTCGATGCCGGGTAGCTTCTTGCCTTCCAAGAGTTCCAAAGAAGCGCCCCCACCGGTGGATACATGGCTCATCTTGGAACCCAGGCCGAACTGGTTCACCGCTGCCACCGAGTCCCCGCCGCCGACCACGGTAATGGTCCCGTTACCCGTGGCTTCCGCCACAAGCTTCGCTACCGTTTCAGTACCTTTGGCAAAGGCATCAAACTCAAAGACCCCCACCGGGCCGTTCCACACGATGGTTTTGGCTTTAGCCAGGACTTCCCGGTATTTGGCCAGGGTCTTGGGACCCACATCCAGGCCCAAAAGGGTATCGGGAATATCGACGCCGTCTATTGCCACGGGCTTTGCCTGGGCATCAAAGGTTTCGGCCCCCACATGATCCACCGGCAACACGAGCTCCACCCCGGCATTTTTGGCGGCCTCCAGGATCCGCTTGGCCGTATCAAGCTGATCCTCCTCCACCAGGGACTTACCACTTTATGACCCTGAACCTTGAGGAAGGTATAGGCCATACCTCCGCCGATGACCAGCGCCGCAGCGTTCTTGAGCAGGCTTTCCAGCACCGCTATTTTGGAGGAGACCTTGGCCCCGCCGATAATGGCTACCAGCGGCTTCCGGGGATTGGTAACAATCGGCTCCAGATAGGCCACCTCTTTTTCCATGAGGAACCCCGCCACTGCAACCGGGACGAACTTGGCAATCGAGGCGGTGGAGGCATGATCCCGGTGCGCGGTCCCGAAGGCATCGTTCACAAAGATGTCGCCGTAGGTGGCCAGCTCCTTGGCAAGCTTATCCCGCTCCGCCCCATCCTTGGCGGTCTCTTCTTTATGGAATCGGGTGTTTTCCAACATGATCACCGAGCCCGCTTTCTGGGCGTCGATGAAGGCTTTCTTGCCGTAGCAGGAATCTTCCCCGGCAAAGATCACCGGCTTCCCCAGTTTCTTTTCCAGATACGCCGCCACCGGAGCCATCCGGTGCTTGCCCTGGATGTACGCCCCTTCATCAAAGGGCTTCCCGGCCTTTTCCGCCTTTTCCTTGGCAGTCTTGGCATCTTTAGCGGGATCCCCCAGATGGCTCATCAGGGTCAGGGTCCGGACACCCTGGTCCAAAATATAGGTGATGGTCGGAAGCGCCGCCACGATACGGGTATCATCCTGTACCACCCCATCTTTCATGGGTACATTGAAGTCCACCCGCATGATGACCCGCTTACCCTGGAGATCTACGTTCTTTACGCTTTTTATCATTGGTATACTCCTTAAGGATTTTATACGAAAAAACTAAGAAGGCCCCGTCCTGGGAAGGGCGGAGCCTTGCATCTGCTCTTGCATCGGTTATAGAACAGACTTTTTGCCCTACGCTTATGCGCCTATTTCTTGCTATCGATGTACTTCACCAGGTCCACCACCCGATTTGAGTAGCCCCACTCGTTATCATACCAGGAAACCACCTTGAAGAAGCGCTTCTCCCCGGGCAGGTTATTCTGCAACGTGGCCAGGCTGTCGTAAATCGAGGAATGGTCGTTGTGGATAATATCGGAAGACACGATCTCCTCATCACAGGCAACAAGAATACCCTTGAGATAGGAGCCCGCAGCCTTTTTAAGAGCCTGGTCGATTTCTTCTATAGAAGTATCCTTGTTCGCCCGGAAGGTGAGGTCTATGACCGAACCGGTCGGGGCGGGCACCCGGAAAGACATACCCGTGAGTTTGCCCTTGGTGGAGGGAAGCACTTCACCCACGGCCTTTGCCGCACCAGTGGTGGAGGGAATGATATTGATAGCCGCCGCCCGTCCGCCCCGCCAGTCCTTGGCGGAAACCCCATCTACGGTCTTCTGGGTGGCCGTATAGGCGTGGATGGTGGTCATAAGACCGGTCTCAATGCCGAAACCTTCTTTCAGGATGACATGCACTACCGGCGCAAGACAGTTGGTGGTGCAGCTTGCATTGGAAAGGACCTGATGTTTGGCAGAATCATACTCGCCCTCGTTGACCCCCATGACAATGGTTTTTATAGGCTTCTGGGGATCCCCGGACTTTCCCGGCGCGGAGATGATCACCTTTTTCGCGCCCGCCTCGATATGGCCATAGGCTTTTTCATTGGTATACAGGCCGGTGGACTCGATAACATAGTCGATACCCAGCTCTTTCCAGGGGAGCTGTGCAGGGGTAAGGCCCTTACCGGAAAGACATTTGATCTCATGGCCGTTGACCACGAGGATGTCCGCCCCCTTAACGTCTATAGCAGCCTTCATCTGACCCTGGGTGGAATCGTATTTGAGCTGATAGGCAAAATACTTCGCGTCAGTGGAAATATCCACCACCGCAACTACATCGATCTTGTCTTTTCCGAGCAGACCTTGTCCCACAAGCGCCTGAAACACGAGACGGCCGATCCGGCCAAAGCCATTAATGGCAATCTTCATACATACCCCCCAATCGATAGGACGTTTCGTTGCCTATCAATAGTTTATCTAATAGAACCAAGTATAGAAAAAAACGGAAAAAAATCAAGGGGGCCCCCATTGCCTCAAAAAGAACCGAGCCGAAAGGAGCGGGATACGCAAACCTAAAATCGAGTCGAAATAACCCATCTCATTTGAAAAAGCCTCCTCGTCAGGATAAAGATTTATAAAACGCGGGAGCATCCACCATAAACGCAACAAGCGGTGTTTGCACGTCTAAACCCTTAGAGGATTTAGACGTATTTGGGCTCGGTTTTTCGTTTTTAGGCATCACCGGGCTATTCTACCGTATCCTCATCCGTTGCAACCGCTTCCTGGTTCGCCTCATCTTCCCGAACGATCCGATCCACACCGATAACAAAGTCAGGCTTGTCGATGCTGAGTATCCGTACCCCCTGCGCGGTCCGGCTTAGAACTCGGATAGCATCCACCTTGAGTTTGATGGACTTACCCTGGCTGGTGATACACATGATCTCCTCCGTATCCAGCACGTTGACGCAGCCCACGAGTTCCCCGGTTTTCTCTGTCACCGTGTAGATCCGCTGCCCCTGGGTTCCTCGGTTATGGGCAGAGAACTCGGTGAAATTCACCCGCTTGCCGTAACCGTATTCGGAAATGAGGAGCATGGTTTCCTGATCATCCACCCGTACCACGGCGGTTAGTTCGTCATCGTCGTCGAGCTTCATGCCGATGATCCCCCGGGAGATTCTACCCCCCGCCCGTACCTGGTCTTCTGCGGTACGTAGGGCCTGCCCCTTCCGGGAGATGAGCACCACCTCGTGGCTGCCACCGGTAAGGAGGGCGCTCACCAGTTTGTCCCCTTCGTCGAGCCTGATGGCGATAATACCCCGGGTCTTAGCATTGGCAAACTCAGTGGTCTGGACCTTCTTAACCACCCCCCGGGCAGTACCCATAAAGAGATACTGGTCATCGGAGAAATCTTTAAGCGATACCACTGCGGTGATATCCTCATTGGGGGAAACCGGGAGCAGGCTCTTGATATGGACCCCCTTGGAAATCCGGGAGCCTTCAGGGAGTTCGTGGACTTTCATCCAGTAGGCCTTGCCTTCGTTGGTGATGAACATGATGTATTCATGGGTGGAAGCCACGAAGATCTGCTCGATGAAGTCGTCTTCCGCGAGTCTGGCGCTGACCATACCCTTACCCCCCCGACTCTGGTTCCGGTAGGCCGACACCGGCACCCGCTTAATGTACCCCAGGTTGGAAATGAGGATCATCATCTCTTCTTTTTTGATGAGATCCTCGATGTTGATGCTTTCCACTTCCCCGGCGATGATCTCCGTGCGCCGTTTATCCCCGTAGCGCTGGGAAATACTGCGGGTTTCTTCTTTAATAAGCTCCCGGAGTTTCTGCTCGTCCTCCAAGAGGGAACGCAGATAGGCGATGTATACCGCCAGTTCGGTGAGTTCTTGCCGGACCTTTTCGGTTTCCAGGCTGGTGAGCCGCCCCAGGCGCATGTCCACGATGGCCCCGGCCTGGGTCTCGGAAAGGTGAAAGCGCTCCTCTAAGCGGGTTTTGGCGATGCTTATGTCCCGGGAGGATTTGACGCCGGCCACTACCTCATCGATGTTTTCCAGGGCAATCATCAGCCCGTGCAGAATATGGGCCCGCTCATCGGCTTTACGCAGCTCATACTGGGTCCTGCGGGTAATCACCGCTACCCGGTGTTCCACGAAGTAGTGGATCAGTTCCTTCAGGGTAAGGCATTGGGGTTTACCGTTCACCAAGGCCAGGTTGATGATGCCAAACGAGGATTGCAAGGCCGTATGGGAGAAAAGCTGGTTCAGCACCACCTTGAGGATGGCCCCTTTCTTGAGTTCGATGACGATCCTAAGCCCTTCCCGGTCAGATTCATCGCGATGTTCGGAGATGCCGTCGATGATCTTATCCCGGATCAATTCACTGATCCGAATAATAAGCGCGGCCTTGTTCACCGCATAGGGAATCTCATGGAAGACGATGACCTCTCTACCGGATTTAGTGGCCTCTACGGTGAACCGTCCCCGGATCAGGAGCTTTCCCCGGCCCAGCTTATAGGCTTCTTTGATACCCCGGCGGCCCAAGATGATGCCTCCGGTGGGAAAGTCCGGGCCGCTTATGTACTTCATAAGTTCTTCCACGGTGATATCCGGCTTATCAATGTAGGCGCAGATCCCCTCACAGACTTCGGTGAGGTTATGGGGCGCCATATTAGTGGCCATGCCCACCGCAATCCCGCTTGAGCCGTTGATAAGGAGGTTCGGCACCGCGGCGGGAAGCACCAGAGGTTCCAAGAGGGATTCGTCGTAGTTGGGAACAAAATCCACGGTCTCTTTCTTGAGGTCCATGAGTATTTCATCCCCAATGCGGGAGAGCCGGGCTTCGGTGTACCGCATGGCCGCCGGGGGATCACCGTCCATGGAGCCAAAGTTACCCTGACCCTGGACCAAGGGATAGCGCAGGGAGAAGTCCTGGGCCATACGAACCAGGGCGTCATAAATAGACGCATCCCCGTGGGGATGGTACTTACCCATAGCATCCCCGGTGATACGGGCGCTCTTCTTGGTGGCCGCGTTAGGCCGCAGCCCCAGCTCGTCCATAGCATACAAAAGCCGTCTATGCACTGGTTTAAGGCCGTCCCGCACATCCGGCAAGGCCCGGGCCACAATGACCGACATGGCATAATTAAGATATGCGGTTTTGACTTCTTCTTCTATTGCAACAGATATAATTTTTCCGGTATCAGCCACGAGGTGGTATCCTTACAAATTGGTTTACTATTTAGTAATGTTTGAGACTATAGTATAAAAATCCGAGTTTGTCAAAGCCTGGACAGCTCGGTTTTGTTACAGGATACACCCAGCGCACCAGTTCGGGGCTTTTTTCTACGGCCCCCGCAGCCATACCCGCACGGCCATTTCCCTGGGAAGCATGAACGGACGCTGCGTTCCTATGTTAAGAAAAAAAGAAAAAATAAGAAAAAACCTCCAAACCACCCCGCTGGCAATTATAGACAGAAGCCCCTGAGATGAGTATACTCAAGTCCATGAGGAGCATATATGCTTGAAGAACAAATAAAGACCGCCCTTGATAAGGTCCGTCCCTCTCTCCAGGCGGACGGCGGGGATGTGGAATTCGTTTCCGTGGCGGATGACGGCACGGTATCATTGAAGTTGACCGGTGCGTGCGGCGGATGCCCCATGGCTCAGATGACCCTGAAGATGGGAATTGAAAACCACCTGAAAAAAGAGGTCCCTGAAGTTACATCGGTTATTGGAGTCTAGCGGTTTCTTGCACCGGATATTCCCTTTCACGCGAATTCCTACCGGTGAATCCCCGGGATATGGTTGAGCGGGGCTGGGAATCCTGCGATTTCATCTTTGTTTCAGGGGATGCCTATGTGGATCATCCAGGGTTTGCGGTTGCGCTGGTATCTCGGGTCTTGGAAGATGCGGGGTACCAGGTAGGCATCATCCCACAGCCGGATTGGAAAAACAGATCTTCGTATATGCTCTTAGGCCGGCCTCGACTGGGTTTTTTGGTGGGTGCAGGGAACATGGATTCCATGGTGGCCCATTATACCGCTGCTAAAAAGCCCCGTTCCGAAGACGCCTATTCTCCGGGAGCTCAAGCGGGGTTACGGCCCGACCGGGCTATACTCACCTATGTCGCAGGGATCCGTTCGGTTTATAAACACATACCGGTTATCATCGGCGGGATTGAGGCAAGTCTTCGCCGCTTTGCCCATTACGATTACTGGTCTGATCAGGTGCGGCGTTCTGTGCTGCTGGACGCTAAGGCGGACATCCTGGTCTACGGCATGGGGGAACGCCCTATCCGGGAGATTGCCCGGCGGCTCAATGCCGGTGAAGCCATAGAAACCATCCGGGATGTGCGGGGAACCTGCGTCCGGCTTTCCCATGCTCCTCCTGCCGCTACGCAGGCTTCCTGGATCCGGCTCCCGGATTATGAGGCGGTCAAAGGGACGGATCCGGATTCCCGCAGAAAATATGCGGAACACTTCATGATCCAACGATCCCAGGCGGATCCCCTGAGCGCCCAGCCCGTGGCGGAACGAAGCGATGGGGATCGCTGGGTTATCCAGAATCCTCCCGCCTTTCCCCTCACCCAGGCGGAATTGGATAGGGTCTATGAACTTCCCTATACCCGACGCGCGCATCCTTTGTACGCCGAGGGCATACCCGCCCTCAAAGAAGTCGCCTTTTCCCTGGTTTCCAGCCGCGGCTGTTTCGGAGGCTGTTCCTTCTGCGCCATCACCTTTCACCAGGGCAGGGCGGTTACCGGGAGGAGCCAGGAGAGCCTGCTGGGGGAAGCGAAAACCCTGACCGCCCTGCAGGGCTTTAAGGGGTACATTCATGATGTAGGCGGCCCCACCGCCAACTTTTACCGTCCCCCTTGTCCCCGGCAGACCCAGGGGGGCTTCTGTGCGGATCGGGACTGTCTGTACCCCGCTCCTTGTCCCCGGCTCCGGGCGGATCACCAGGATTACCGGGAAACCCTGAGCGCCCTCAGAAACGCCGGGGTGAAAGCGGGGGTCAAAAAAATCTTCATCCGTTCAGGGATACGCTTTGATTACCTGGGCATGGATAGCCGCTCTGGGCAGGGGTTTCTCAGGGACCTCTGCAGCTTTCACGTGAGCGGCCAGCTCAAGGTTGCCCCGGAACATGTGGCTCCGCTGGTTCTTGCGGCCATGGGCAAAGGCAATCCGGAAACCTATGCCGCCTTCAGGAAGGCATATACTGAAACAAACCGCAGCCTTGGGCTCAAACAGTACCTCATCCCCTATTTCATTTCAGGCCACCCTGGTTCCACGCTCCAGGATGCGGTGGAACTGGCCTTGTATCTCAAGCAAAGCCGCTTTATCCCGGATCAGGTCCAGGACTTTTATCCCACCCCGGGGACCCTTTCCACGGTGATGTACCGCACCGGTCTGGATCCCCGAACCATGGAACCTATCTATGTGCCTAAGGAACGGGAGAAACGGCTGCAGCGAGCGCTGCTGCACTTCAATAGGCCGGAATACCGTGCCTTGGCGCGGGAAGCCCTCCGCCTGGCCCACCGGGAAGACCTCATCGGCCCGGGACCAGGGCAGCTCGTCTAAGGGCCTGCAGGCCGCTGAACGACGCCCTGCATATAGAAACCGTAACCGGGAGGAGGAGAACCGGTTACGGCAGAAAAGAAAATTATCTTACAGCACGGTACATGTTGCTCTACGAATCATCTTAATAATCGATCCTCAATTAACATGTAGTTTATTATAATAACATGATATACGGTTAATAGTTACAAGCATAGCGGCGATTTTTCAGGGATGCGGAGAACCCAGGGCGTCAGGAAGTATTTTTAAATTTTTGTTATTTTCCTATTGCTTTTTTGTAATTGATTTCGTATATTAAAAGATAAGAATTTCAAGCCCGGAAACCGGGCAGCGGGTTTCTGGGAAGCAGGCAGTATATATACTACTGACCGATTCTGAGTAAAGAGGGACTGGCAAGCAGTATGACAGATATTCGTCTGGGGGGGGGGGGGGGGGGGGGGGGGGGGGGGGGGGGGGGGGGGGGGGGGGGGGGGGGGGGGGGGGGGGGGGGGGGGGGGGGGGG